>JAJUFW010000695.1 GCA_029263555.1 Alphaproteobacteria bacterium | reverse complement strand
GGAACGCATCCTCGAGCTGATCGAGACGCTCACCGGTCGTCTCGTCGCGACTGTCGACGATCCACCGATAGGCCTGGAGCAACGCGGCAGGGCCGAGGTACCGATCGCCGTTCCACCAGTAGCTCGGGCACGACGTCGAGCAACAGGCGCAAAGAATACAAGCGGACGGCTCGTTGATCTTCTCTTGATCCTCTTTCGACTGCAGTCGCTCGCGGTCCGGCGGCGGCGGCGTCTGCGCCTCGAGCCAGGGCTTCACGGCCGCGTACTGCGCGTAGAAGGTAGTGAGGTCCGGGACGAGGTCCTTGACGACGGGCATGTGCGGCAGCGGATAGATCTTGACCGCGCCCTTGCAGTCCTCGATCGGCTTCAAGCATGCCAGCGTGTTCGTGCCGTCGATGTTCATAGCGCACGATCCGCAGATGCCTTCGCGGCAGGACCGGCGGAAGGCCAGCGTCGGGTCGATGTCGTTCTTGATGTGGATGATCGCATCCAGAACCATCGGCCCGCAATTGTCCAGGTCGATCACATAGGTGTCGATCCGCGGGTTCTGGCCGTCGTCCGGGTTCCAGCGATAGATCTTGAAGGTCTTCGTCCGCTTGGCGCCCGACGGAGCCGGATAGGTCTTGCCCGGCTTGATCTTCGAATTGGCGGGCAGCGCGAATTCAGCCATTTGTTCTTCCTAACCTAAGCAAGCCTTCTTGCCAGCATGCCGGCCCCCGATGGCGGGAAGCCTGATCGACGATCGTCCGGTCCGCTCCCGGCCCGGGCCCGGAAGCGCCTCAGTAGACGCGCTTCTGGGGCGGGAAGGACTGGACCTCGTTGGTCAGCGGCGTCAGGTGGACCGGACGGTAGTCGATCCGGGTCTTGCCGTCCTCGCCGACCCAGATGACCGTATGCTTCATCCAGTTCTCGTCGTCCCGCTCGGGGAAGTCCTCGCGCGCATGGGCGCCCCGGCTTTCCTGGCGGTTCGCGGCCGAATGCATGGTGGCGACCGCCTGGTAGAGCAGGTTGTCGAGCTCCAGGGTTTCGACCAGATCGGTGTTCCAGACCATCGACTTGTCGACGACGCCGAGCCCGGACCGCTTGCTCCAGGTCTCCGACAGCGCCTCGACGCCTTCCTGCAGCACTTCGCCCGTGCGGAAGACGGCGCAGTTGTTCTGCATGATGCGCTGCATCTCGAGGCGCAGGTCGGCCGTGCGGACCTCCTGCTTGTTGTGGCGCACCCGGTCGAAGCGGGCCATCGCGGCATCGCCGGCATCGGCGGGCAGCGGCTTGTGCGTCATGCCGGGCTTGATCAGCTCGGCCGCCCGGATCGCGGCGGCGCGGCCGAACACGACGAGGTCCAGGAGCGAGTTCGAGCCCAGGCGGTTCGCGCCGTGGACCGAGACGCAGGCCGCCTCGCCGATCGCCATCAGGCCGGGCACCACCGCATCGGGATTGTCGGCGGTCGGGGCCACGACCTCGCAGCGGAAGTTCGTCGGGATGCCGCCCATATTGTAGTGGACGGTCGGCAGGACCGGGATCGGCTCCTTGGTCACGTCGACGCCGGCGAAGATCTTCGCCGTCTCGGCGATGCCCGGCAGGCGCTGGTGGATGATCTCGGGATCCAGATGCTCGAGATGCAGGTGGATGTGGTCCTTGAGCGGACCCACGCCGCGGCCCTCGCGGATCTCCATGGACATGGCGCGGGACACCACGTCGCGGCTGGCGAGGTCCTTCGC
>JAJUFW010000357.1 GCA_029263555.1 Alphaproteobacteria bacterium | reverse complement strand
GGCCCATCTCCTTGCCGATGCGCCGGTGATCGCGCCGTTCGGCCTCCTCCAGCATGTGCAGATAGGCGTCGAGCTCCTTCTGGTCGCGCCAGGCGGTGCCGTAGATGCGGCTCAGCATGGCGTTGCGGTGGTCGCCGCGCCAATAGGCACCGGCCACCTTCATCAGCTTGAAGGCCTTGCCGACATGCCCCGTCGACGGCATGTGCGGGCCGCGGCAGAGGTCGAGCCATTCGCCCTGGCGGTAGATCGAGATGACCTCGTCCTCCGGCAAGTCGCGGATGATCTCGGCCTTGTAGGACTCGCCCCGCTCCTCGAAGAAGCGGATCGCCTCCTGCCGGTCCCATTCCTCGCGCGTGAAGGGCCGGTCGCGCTCGACGATCTCGGCCATCCGGGCCTCGATCCGCTCGAGATCCTCGGGCGTGAAGGGCTCGTCCCGGGCGAAGTCGTAGTAGAAGCCGTTCTCGATCGCCGGGCCGATCGTCACCTGCGTTCCCGGATAGAGCGACTGCACCGCTTCGGCCAGGACATGGGCGGCGTCGTGCCGGATCAGCGGCAGGGCTTCCGGCGACTGGCGCGTGACGATCTCGAGCCGGGCGTCCCGGGTGATGGGCCGGGCGAGGTCCACGAGTTCGCCGTCGACCTTGGCCGCGATCGCCGCCTTGGCCAGACCCTTGCCGATGGAGGCGGCCACCTCCGCCGCGGTCACCGCGCGGTCGAATTCCCGCACGCTCCCGTCCGGAAGGGTGATCGCCACCCGCACTGCATCCACTGCGCCCAACTCGCTCATGACGAAATCTCGGGGGAAAGGAGTAAAAGCGAGGACATTAGTTTCGGGCAGGCGCTTGTCAAGCAACCGCTTTCCGCAATGCCCCGGTCCTGCCGGCGTTTCACGGCCGAATCCGTCAGCCTTCCCGCCAGTAGTCGAGGATCCAGGGGGCCGGGCGGATCGGCTTGAACTTCTTCGGCCAGATCCCGCGCGCCGCCTCGATCGGCTTCGGATGGCCATGGAAGACCAGGATCTTCGTGCCCTCGGGGATCTTGGGCCTCACGAAGCAGTTGAGGAGTCCGCCGGGCAGGGAATGGCGCTTGAAGCTCCGGCACCAGGTCTCGGGCCAGAAGGTGATGTCCCCGATGACCTTGGACACCATGATCTGCTCGTTGTCGTACGTCTCGATGATGCGTTTCGGATCGCGGCAGTACGTCTCGAACACGAAGGCGTATTTCGCCGGATCGAAGCGGTACACGGAAGAGTTGCCGATGCCGCGCCCGGGCGTCGTCCAGTTCTCGATGATGCAGAAGTCGCCCGGGTGGTCGAAGAAGCAGTCGATATTGTCGATGATGACGAGATCGAGATCGAGGAACAGCGTCGGCCCTTCCAGCCCGGCGAGGCCCGGGGCGAAGGACCCGATCTTCCGCCAGCCATGCATCGGATTGCCCGAGACGAGCGGCATTTCCGGCAGCGGCTGGCATTCGATGCCGTCGTTTATGCCGGAGGTGTCGTCGGTAAAGCAGACGAACCGGAACGGACGCGTGAGATTCCGCCGGACCATGGCGTGGAGGATGTTGACGTATTCCGGACCGTACGCCGTGCCCCACTTCATGCAGATGACGTTGACCATGCCGCTTCTCTCCGTCCGCGAGTTCCGGACGCATCTCTGGCAGCCCGCGCGGGACACTTCAACCCCCCAACGCAAGCGGGGCACGACCAGGGCGAACTTGCATGCCCGTCACGCGCCGACTAGAACTCACGACCATTGGCTGAACGGGATCGGCAACGCCCCTGTCGTCAAGACGCCGCTCCACCCGGACGGCAATAAAAAGTGGGGCGATGCCCTTGCGCACCGCGTCCGCTACCGCTTCGCGCTCAAGATCCAATGGCTTGATAGTGTCCGACCAGATCGCCGTCCTGCTGCCGTTCCCGGAAAGATTCAGCCCGAGGAACGCCGGAGCAATCTCCCTGTGCGTCCGCGACGCCACCCGCGCCAGCCGCTACCGCAACCGCATCGCGATCTACGGCAAACCGGTCGAGGAACCGTTCGCCGGCTTCGACTACCGACCGATCCAGCCACGGGGGCGCTGGCTTCTCGGGCGGAACAGGGGGCTGGCGGAAGGATTCTGGCACGCCATCCGCAACGATCCCCCGGCCATGGTCGAGGTCCACAACCGCCCCCGGATGTTCTTCCATCTGGCCATGCGGTCGTCGGCGCTGCCGCTGGCGCTTCATCTCCACAACGACCCGACGAAGATGGATGCGCTGCGCAGCCCGGCCCAGCGCATGGCCCTCGCCCGGCGCGCCGTCGCCGTCTACTGCGTCAGCGACTACATCCGCGCCCGCTTCCTGGACGGGTTGGACATCCGGCCGGACAACGTGCACGTCCTGCACAACGGTATCGAGCGGCCATGGCCCGTCCTGCCCGAGAAGGAGAAGCTGATCGTGTTCGCGGGACGGATCATTCCGGAGAAGGGCGCCCGCGAGTTCGTCGAAGCCGTCGCCGCGGTCCTGCCGCGGCATCCGGGCTGGCAGGCGGTCATGGTCGGCGCGCAACGCCCGGGACAGGCGGGACCGGTATCCGAATACGAGAAGACGGTCTATGAGCGGTTCAGCGGCATCGGTCCCGCGGCGCGGTTCCTGGGCTACCAGCCGCATGAGGTGGTGATGGACCTCTACGCCAGGGCGGCGATCGCGATCCTGCCCTCGATCTGGGACGATCCCTTTCCGAGGGCGGCCGTCGAAGCGCTCGCCGCCGGTTGCGCCTTGATCACCTCCGAACGGGGCGGGCTTGCGGAGATGTGCCGCGGCCGCAGCATCACCCTTGCCGACCCGAACGGCGACACGATCGCCCGGGAGCTGGACCGGCTGTTGTCCGACGAGTCCGCCCTGACGGAGCTGCAGCGCCGGGCCTGGGAAGACTTCCCCTTCGGGATCGGCGCCCAGACCGCCCGACAGGACGGGCTTCGCGACGCACTGCTGCAGGGGCCGACCGCGCCGGCCCTGACCGCGTGAACGGCGGGACGGGCGGAATGATCCTCAACTCGGCCGCAGATACCGCCGGCGTGCCCTCCATGCGCTTCGAACCGCCGCTGCACCGGGCCGCGTTGATGCTCACCTGGGCCCTGCCGCTCCTGCTGGTGGCCGGGCGCGGCGTCGCGGACACCGCCCTTTCGCTTTGCGCCGTCCTGTTCCTTGCCCGCAGCGCCTATGCCGGCGAATGGACCTGGCTTCGCACAGGCTGGGTGCGCATCGCGCTGGCCTTGTGGGTCTATCTCATGGCGAGCTCCATTTGGGCCGAAAATCCGGGCCAGGCCCTCTATCGGGCGGGGCCCTGGATCCGCTTTCCCCTGTTCGCGGCGGCGCTGCAGCACTGGGTCCTGACGACGACGGCGGCGCGCCGGACCCTGCTCCGGACGACCGGCACGGCCCTTGCTCTCGTCGTCGTCTTCGGGTTCGTGGACCTTCTGCTCGATTTCCGCCCTTTCGTCCCGGAGCCGAAGCGGCTCGACCGCCTCTACGGCCCTTTCCGGGACATGGTCGTGGGCGCCTTCCTGATGAAGCTCTGCTTCCCGGTGCTGGGCGGGATGATGGACTGGGCCGGAGCCGGCCGGAACCGGACCCGCATCGGCGTGACGGTCGCAGCCGCGCTGGCGATCGGGATCGCCATCCTGTTCAGCGGCGAACGCGGGGCCCTGCTGCTGTTCGGCGCCGGGCTCCTCTGCCTGCTTCTGGCGCCGGGGCTGAGGCGGGCGATGATCCTGGCCGCGGCCGTCTTCGCGATCCTCGGCGCCGGGCTGATCACGACCAACGACACCCTGCGTGACCGCGTGATCGGGGACACGGCCAAGGATCTCGGCGCATTCTGGTCCTCGCCCTACGGGGCCATCTTCGCCACGTCGGTGGCGGTCTGGTGGGACCATCCGGTGACGGGCGTCGGGTTGAAGAATTTCCGGGAGGTCTGCTCCGACAACGCCTACAAGCGCTTCGGCCCGCGCCGCTGCGCCATCCACCCG
>JAJUFW010000563.1 GCA_029263555.1 Alphaproteobacteria bacterium | reverse complement strand
GGCTGGTTTCCGGCGGCTGCACGCCGAGGCCCAGGAAGGACAGCCCGCTTTCCATGAGGATGATCTCGGGGAAGGTCAGCGTCATCGACACGATCAGCGTCGAGGCGACGTTGGGCAGTATGTGCCGGAAATAGACCCGGGCGGGGGTGGCGCCGAGCTGGACGACCGAGGCGGCATAGCCCTGGGCACCGGCCGAGATGGCAAGGCCCCGCGCGATGCGCGCGTACCGCTCCCAGCCGTAGAAGCCCATCAGGCAGACGAGCAGCAGCATGGACGACCCGAAGAAGGCCAGCACCGCCAGCGACATGATGAGGAACGGCAGGGCCGCCTGAAAATCGGCGAGCACGAGCACCAGATGCTCGACGGTGCCGCGGAACTGGGCGGCCAGGAAGCCGAGCGCCGTTCCGAACACGGCAGAGATGATGGTCGCGCCGAACGAGATGACCAGCGAGACCCGGATCGACTGGATCAGGCGGGACAGCACGTCGCGGCCGAGCTCGTCCGTGCCGAGCCAATGGCCCGGGGTTCCCGGCGGCGCGAGGCGGCTGGTCAGGTCCATGGCGGTGATGCCGTAGGGGCGCAGCCAGTCGGCGAAGATCGCGATCAGCACCATCGCCGCCAGCCAGAGAATGCCGAACCCGACCGAAACCGGCACCTGTCGCCGGATGCGGGTGATGAAGGCGAAGCCTGGTCGCGGCCAGACTTGCGTGTCTGTCAGGTTTGCCGAGGTCATGGCGTCCTTCCTGCTGACCGGGGATCCTAATGGGCGAGGCGCGAGCGCAGGCGGGGGTCGAACCAGCCGTAGAGCAGGTCGACGACCAGGTTCGACACGACCATCGCCGCCGCGATGATGAGCAGGATGCACTGCACGACGGCGAGGTCGCGGTTGGTGACCGAGACGACCAGCAGCCGCCCGATGCCGGGCCAGGAGAAGATCGTCTCCACGACGACCGCGCCGGCGATCAGGGATCCGACCATGAAGCCGACGATCGTCACGATCGGGATCGCGGCGTTGGGCAAGGCATGCCCCCAGACCACGTCGCGCCACCTTAGCCCCTTGGCAGAGGCCGTCCGGATGAAGGGCTGGCCCATCACCTCGATCATCGCGCTGCGGGAGAAGCGGGCGAGAATGCCGATGCCGCCGATGCTCATGGTGATCGTCGGAAGGATGCCGTGCATCCAGGTGTCCTGTCCCCCGGAGGGCAGCATGCCGAGCGTCACCGCGAAGATCAGGACGAGGATCAGCCCCATGACGAAGGACGGGATCGTGAAGCCGAGGATCGCGAGCAGGATCACCCCGCGGTCGGCCATGCTCTGACGGTGGAGGGCCGCGTAGACGCCGGCCGGGATGCCGATCAGCAGCTTCAGGATCAGGGCCGGGACCGTCAGCTGCAGCGTGGCCGGCACGCGCTCCAGGACCAGATTGAGGGCCGGCGCCTTGTCGCGCATCGAGACGCCGAAATCACCGGTGAAGATCGATTTGAGATAAGCGAGGTACTGGACCCAGAGAGGCTGATCGAGCCCCCAGGCGCGGCGGAAGGCGTCGACGGCTTCCTGCGGCACGTCGGGGCCCAGCATCACCTGGGCCGGATCGCCCGACATCCGCAGCACGACGAAGGCGAAGGTGACGACGGCGGCGATCGTGATGGCCGCCCTGAGAAGCCGCGTGAGAACGAACTGGACCATCGCTGTCTCCCTCAGGCTGCCGCGGCGGCTTCGGCCGCCACGACGTGGCAGGCCGCCATGCGGCCCGCCTCGACGGGGCGGAGGGCCGGCACCGTCCTGCGGCAGGCTTCGGTTGCCAGCGGGCAGCGGGGATGGAAGGCGCAGCCCGACGGGCGGGCTGCCGGATTGGGCGGCTCCCCTTGCAGGATGACACGGCTATCGAGCCGCCTGCCGGGGATGGGCATGCTGGAGACGAGCGCCTGCGTATAGGGGTGGCGCGGGGAGTGGAAGATCGTATCGGAGGACCCTTCCTCGACGATCTTGCCGAGATACATCACGGCCACGCGGTCCGCGATGTTGCGGACGACCTTCAGGTCATGGCTGATGAAGACCATGGCGATACCGTTCTGCTCCTGGAGGTCGCGCAGCATGTTGACCACCTGCGCCTGGATGGAGACGTCGAGCGCCGAGACCGGCTCGTCGCAGACCAGGAGCGACGGACGCGCCGCCAGCGCCCGCGCGATGACGGCGCGCTGCCGCTGCCCGCCGGAAAGCTCGTGCGGATAGCGTCCTGCCTGGTCGGGCCGGAGGCCGACGGCGTCCATCAGCTCGCGGACGCGGGCGGCGCGGTCTTCCCTGCCCCCGATCCCGTGGATCTCCAGCGGCTCGCCGATCTGGGCCGCGATCGGCAGGCGCCGGTCGAGCGCGGCCAGCGGATCCTGGTAGACGAGCTGCATCCTTGCCCGCAGCGCGCGCCACGCGGCGCTGCGCAGGGGCGGCATGGGGCGTCCCTCGAACAGGACCTCGCCCCCCTGCACGGGGTCGATGCCG
>JAJUFW010000472.1 GCA_029263555.1 Alphaproteobacteria bacterium | reverse complement strand
TGGAACACCATCGCGATGCCGCGGTCGCGCGGCTCCACCTCGTTACAGCGGCGCGCGCCGATATAGAGGTCGCCGTCCGTGATGTGCTCGAGGCCTGCGATCATGCGCAGCAAGGTGGACTTTCCGCAGCCCGATGGTCCGACGAAGACGACGAATTCTCCCTCGGCGATCTCCAGGTCGACCCCCTTGATGACGTCCACGGAGCCGTATTTCTTCCTGAGCTTTTCGAGGCGCAGGCCGGCCATCTCAGTTCTCCGGATATCTCGTATTGCGAATGGTGCGCGCGGTCGCCTGAAGCGCCTCGAACGCGGCGAAACGGCCCGCGTGCAGTTCCGCGACCGCGCCGCCTGCGGGACGGTAGAGGTTGGCGTCGCCCGTCATCGTGTCCATTGCCGCGGCCAGGCTGGGAAAGGCGCCGGCGGCGGTCGCGCCGGTCATCGCGGCGCCGAGCAGCACCGGCTCCGCCTGATGCGGGGCGGCCAGCATCACACCGGCGCAGTCGGCCAGCAATTGGCGCACCAGCGGATGCCGGCCCGCGCCGCCCGAAAGCACGATCCGCTCCGTGACCGCGCCCCGGGTCCTGCTCGCTTCGACGATCTGGCGAAGACCGTAGCCGACGCCGAGCAGGCCGGCGACATAGAGCGCGACGAGGCTGTCGAGGTTGCGGTCCATGCCGAGGCCGGCGATCACCGCCCTGGCGTCGGGATCGGCATGGGGCGAACGGTTGCCGAGGAAATCGGGCACGACGACCAGGCCTCCCGCAAGTTTCGCCGCATCCGAAAGTGAAGCCGCCCGCGCCGCCGCCTGGTCGGCGAGGAAGTCGGGCAGGGACTGGCCGCGCTTGGCGGCTGCGGCGCTTGCCTCGTGGGATGCCGGATGCATCGAGACGACCTGGTCGATGGCGGCCCCCGCGCTCGATTGTCCGCCCTCGTTCAGCCACAGCCCCGGAACCATGGCGGAGAAGTAGGGGCCCCAGACGCCGGGGATGAAGATCGGATCCCGGCTGCTCGCCATCGTGCAGGCGGAGGTCCCGAAGACATAGGCCATGCTCGTCGTCGGCGACCCGCCGAGCGAGCCCACGCCCCCCGCATGCGCATCGATCAGGCCCGCCCCGACCGGGGTGCCGGGCTTCAGGCCAAGATCGGAGGCCGCTTCCGCCGTCAACCCCCGGCCGACGGCCTGGCCCGGCGCCAGGATTTCGGTGCCGATGCGGGAGAATTCCTGTTCGACCAGATCGCCGAGGCCGATCTCGCGGAAATAGCCTCCGTCCCAACGATCCTCATGGGCGAGATAGGTCCATTTGCAGGTGACCGTGCAGGCCGACCGGGCCAGGCTGCCGGTGGCCCGCCAGGTCAGGAAATCCGCGAGATCCAGGAACTGCCATGCGGCGCCGTAGGTATCCGGCAGATTTTCCTTGAGCCAGAGCAGCTTGGGCGTCTCCATTTCCGGCGAGATCGCCCCGCCGACATAGTCCAGCACCCTGTGGCCGGCCTGGTTGATGCGACGCGCCTGATCGATGGCCCGATGGTCCATCCACACGATGATGTTGCGGTCGTTGTCGCCATGAGGGCCGACGGCGAGCGGCCGGCCCCCGGGGCCCAGCACGACGAGCGAGCAGGTCGCGTCGAAACCGATGCCGGCGACCTTATCCGCCCCCATCCCGGCGGCACCTAGCGCCTCGCGGACGCTGGCGCACACGGCGCGCCAGATGTCCTCGCTCGACTGCTCGGCGATGTCGGATCCGTCCAGGAAAAGGGCGATGTCGCGCTTGGCCGTTGCCAGCAACCGGCCATTGCCGTCGAAAACGCCCGCGCGGGCGCTTCCGGTGCCGACATCGACACCGATGAAATGACCATCCGTCATGTGAAAGCACCGTCCGAGAAGTGCGGTCCGGTCGATCGTCT
The DNA here is from genome assembly GCA_029263555.1 of Alphaproteobacteria bacterium. GTDB lineage: Bacteria > Pseudomonadota > Alphaproteobacteria > DSM-16000 > Inquilinaceae > JAJUFW01. Next base: position 1,088 of record JAJUFW010000472.1, on the reverse strand, counting down.
ATGCAAGGCCACGGGGATCAGGCCGCGAGGTCGGCGATCGTTGCCCGCGTTCCGTCGGGGTTGCGGAGATAGACGCCGTGCTCGATCTGCTCGCGCCGCAGCCGGGCGATATCGATGTCCGCGGGCGCGTGATTGCTGCGGACCGAAATCTTCGCCGCGCGTCCCGCCGCTTCGCCCATCGCCATGCAGGTCGCCATCACGCGGATCGCGCCCATGGCTTCATGCGTCGTGGAGATGCTGCGGCCAGCGACCAGAAGGTTGCTGACCTTTAGCGGAACAAGGGACCGGTAGGGAATGTCGTAGCAGTCCCCGCACCAGATCAGCGTGCAGCCATCGTCCTGCGGGCGGTGGATGTCGATGGGGTAGCTGGCGACGGCGATCGCATCCTCGAAATGCCGGCAGGAGAGCACGTCCTCCTGCGTCATCACATATTGGCCGACGATGCGCCGCGTCTCGCGGATGCCCAGGAAGGGCGCGGTCTTGGTGAAATAGGCGTTCTCGAAGCCCGGCACGTAGTTGACCAGGTAGGTGATGATGTCGTCGATCTGCGCGCGGCCCTCGATCTCGCCCCGGGTGAGGCTGCGCGCGTCCGTTCCGTCGGTGCCCTTGACGCGCGTCATGTTGATCCAGACCTCGCCCTTCTTGAGGCCGGTGATGATGATCGTGCGCTCGTTCGGGATGTTGAGCCCGCGCTCCGCCTTGGCCTTGGCCATCAGTTCGCGGAGGCCGACCACGATGAACTGGTGGTTCTGGCCGAAATATTCGGCCGGAATGAAGTCGGTGAGGTAGGTGCGCGCCTCCGGCGGCGAATTGGCGATCGCCATGCGCAGCTTGTCGGTGTCGACGCCGCCCAGGCAGAACATCAGCGTCGGCGGCTGCATCCCGCCCTGCGCATTGCCCTTCTCGCAGGGCACGCCGGCCCGGTAGGCCACGTCGGCATCGCCCGTGCAGTCGATCACGACCTTGGCCAGGATCGCGCTACGCCCGCTCTTGCTCTCCGTAATGATGCCCCGGATCGTATCGCCCTCCATCACCACGTCGGCGAAGAAGGTGTAGAACAGCACGTCGACGCCGGCTTCCGTCAGCAT
>JAJUFW010000376.1 GCA_029263555.1 Alphaproteobacteria bacterium | reverse complement strand
GGCTCTTCGCTGGCCCTTGGGACGGCGCGGCAGATGGGGCCCCGCTATTTTCCGGCGCTCATCGCCTCGGGCCTGCTCCTGATCGGCGGCGCGACGATGGTCAGGGGCCTGATGCGCGACGCGGAGGTGATCGAGCCCGCGCGCATGAGGTCGTTCATCATCCTGCTGGCCGTCCTGCTCTTCGCTCTTCTCCTGCGCCCCGCAGGCCTCGTTGCCGCCGTCGTGGTCATGGTGACGGTCGCAGGCCTTGCCCGGCGCCCGACCGTGCATCCGCTCCACTCCTTCGCGATCGCAGCCCTGCTTTCCGCATTCGCCTGGGCGGTCTTCATCCGGGGACTGGCGCTGCCCCTGAAAACATGGCCCTTCTGACATGGAAACGATCGACCAGATCCTCTTCGGTTTCACGGTCGCGCTGACCTACGAGAACCTGATCTACTGCCTTATCGGCACAGCCCTCGGCACCGCCATCGGCGTCCTGCCGGGCCTGGGGCCGACGGCAACCATCGCCATCCTGCTGCCGATCACCTTCTCCCTGCCCGCCACCAGCGCCATCATCATGCTGGCCGGCATCTATTACGGGGCCCAGTACGGCGGGTCGACCACCTCCATCCTGGTCAATTTGCCGGGCGAGGCATCCTCGGTCGTCACCTGTCTCGACGGCCACCAGATGGCCCGCAAGGGGCGCGCCGGCCCGGCGCTCGCCATCGCCGCGATCGGCTCGCTGTTCGCCGGGATCGTCGGCACCGCGGTGCTCGCGCTGGTCGCGCCGCCGCTGGCCCGGTTCGGGCTGGCCATCGGCCCCGCCGAATATTTCTCGCTCATGGTGTTCGGCCTGATGGCGGCCGTCGTCCTGGCACGCGGCTCGCTGATCAAGGCGCTCGGCATGATCCTGGCCGGCCTGCTGCTCGGCTGCATCGGGACCGACATCAACACCGGCGCCTCGCGATACACCTTCGGCACCTACGAACTCAGCGACGGCATCGATTTCATCGTCATCGCCATGGGGATCTTCGGCCTTGCCGAGATCATGAGGAATCTGGAGGTACCGGCCGACCGGTCGCTGATCGAAAAGCCGATCGGCCGGCTCATGCCCAGCCGGGAGGAATTCAGGCGGTCGGTCGCTCCCATATTGCGCGGAACGGCCCTCGGCTCCGTGCTCGGGGCGCTGCCGGGCGCCGGCGCCGTCATTTCGTCCTTTTCGGCCTATGCGCTGGAAAAGAAGCTCTCCCCGACGCCCGAGCGCTTCGGGGAAGGGGCGATCGAAGGGGTCGCGGCGCCGGAATCGGCCAACAACGCCTGCGCGCAGACCTCGTTCGTGCCGCTGCTCACGCTCGGCATCCCCGGGAGCGCCGTCACGGCGCTCGTGCTCGGCGCGCTGATGATGCAGGGGATCACGCCCGGACCGCAGGTGATGACCCGCAACCCCGAGATCTTCTGGGGGCTGATCGCCAGCATGTGGATCGGCAACGTCTTCCTGATCATCCTCAACCTGCCGCTGCTCGGCATCTGGGTGCGGATGCTGCGCGTGCCTTATGCCGCCTTGTTCCCCGCGATCATGGTGTTCAGCGTCATCGGCGTGTTCAGCCTGTCGAACAGCACCTTCGATCTGTACCTGCTCGTGATCTTCGGCGTGCTGGGCTACGCGTTCGCGAAGCTCGATTGCGAGCCGGCGCCGATGCTCCTAGGCTTCATCCTGGGACCGATGATGGAGGAGAATCTGCGTCGCGCGCTCCTGATGTCGCGCGGCGACTTCGGCATCCTGGTCACGAGTCCCGGCAGCCTTGCCCTGCTGCTCGTGTCGGCTGCGCTTCTGGTCCTGAGCGCCGTGCCCATGCTGCGCGGGAAGCGTCAGGCCGTCTTCTCAGAGGCGGAGGACTGATCTTAGGCGGGCAGCGACGCCCACGGATGGCCGTCGACCGCTTCCGCCTCGCGCAGGGCGACCTGGGCGAAGGTGTTGACGAGCGTCGAATTGCGCATGTCGACGCGGCGGCACAGCACCAGACGGAGCGGGATGGCCGGCCGGAACGGGCGGATCGCCACGCGGTTGCCGATGCCGTAGAGGTGGATCGGGTGGATGAGCGAGACGCCGAACCCCGCCGCCACCATCTCGCATACCGTCAGCGACGCCGACGTTTCCATGACGACGCGCGGCTTGGCGTTCTGCGCCCGAAGACTGCTTTCGACCGCCGTGCTGGTGTGGTTGGAGCTGGCGAACGAGATGAACTCGATCCCGTCGAGGTCCGCCGCTTCGACCCAGGGCTTGGCCGCGAGGGGATGGCCGATGGGCATGATGCACACCAACGCCCGTTCCATGAAGGGTTCGGTGATGATGTCCGGGTCCGTGACCGGGGCGTTGACCAGCCCGATGTCGATGGTCCGGGTACGGATCCGGTCGGCGATGAATTGGGAATGGCGGGCCACGACCGTCAGATAGACGCCGGGGTGGATCTTCAGGAAATGCTTCACCACCTCCCGCAGGAAGGACCCCGCAAGCGCGGGCATCACGCCGATCACCAGTTGCCCCTGCTCCTCGCGCCGGATCAGCTCGACCGTGCGTTCGATCTGCTGGACGCCGGCAAAGATCCGGTCGATCTCCTCATAGAGCCGCCGCGCCGCCTGGGTCGGCACCAGCCGCCCGCGGGTTCGCTCGAAGAGGCGCAGCCCGGTATCCTCCTCGAAATGAGCCAGCAGCTTGCTGATCGCCGGCTGGGACACATGCAGCATCTCCGCCGCCCGTCCCACCGTGCCCGCCTTCATCATGGCGTTGAAGGTCTCGACCTGCCTCAGCGAAATCGGGCGCGCCATGCATAACCTCTGGGAATGCCGCACGAAGAAAAGTGACTTTGATGTAAAAGTCTAGCGCCGATAGCCTCGATCCCCAAGGGAGCCTTGAACCGGACGGAACGAGCGCCGGGGACATGGGGACGATCCACGGTCGCCATCCCCCCGCCGAATGCCCCCCGGCCGGCGGCTCGCGACCCGGCGGACCTTTTCCGGTCCGCATGTTCCCCGAGGATGAAAGGCAGACGGCAGCAGCATGTCCGGTCACTCCCAGCAAGCGCTCGAAATCCTGAAGGACGCAATCGTCATCGACGGCCTTGGCGGTGCCGTCGTCCATCCCACGCCCTCCGTCGCCGCGGGCACCTACGAGGAGAAGCTGGTCAGCTACGGCTGGACGGCGATGAACGCGACGCTGGTGTCGGAGCCGGCCTACACGGCGACCTTCGAGGAGGTCCTGGCGTCGATCTACGAGAACCTGCTTTATCTGGAGATCAGCCCCAAGCTGCGGCTGGTCGAAACGGCCGCCGATATCGAAACGGCCAAGGCCAATGGCGAGCTGGGCCTGATCTTCGGCACGCAGAGCGGCAACTGCATCGGCCAGGACCGCAAGCGGGTGCGCCTGCTGCACAAGCTGGGCCTGCGCATCCTCCAGCTGACCTATATGGAACGCAATTTCATCGGCGACGGCTGCTTGGAGCCGGAGAACCGCGGACTGACCCATTTCGGCATCCAGGTCGTGCGCGACTGCAACCGCGTCGGCATCCTGGTCGACTGTTCCCATGTGGGCATCCGCACGACGCTCGACGCCGCGGCCTATTCCTCGAAGCCGATCGTCATCTCGCACACTGCCGTACGCGCCATCGCGGACAACCCGCGCTGCGTCACCGATGAGCAGATGAAGGCGGTGGCCGAGGGCGGCGGGGTCGTCGGCATCACGCCCTATGCCCCCTTCATCCGCACCGACCGGTCGCCCACGGTCGACGACTACATCGACCACATCGACTACGCGATCCAGC
>JAJUFW010000112.1 GCA_029263555.1 Alphaproteobacteria bacterium | reverse complement strand
CGAGCCGTTCGTCGTCATCCATCCCTGGGATCATCCCCTTGCCGGCAGCGGCGCGATCGCCGTCTCCAGCCTCAGCGAGGACGGCCTCGTGATGTTGGACGAGGGCCACTGCCTGCGCGACCAGACGCTGGCGCTGTGCGGCCAGGGCGCGGGTGCCATCCAGCGCATCCATGCGACAAGCCTCGAGACGCTTCGACACATGGTGGCGGCCGGGGCGGGCTACGCGCTCATTCCCGCACTGGCTGCAGAGGGCGGCAGCACGCTCGGCGGGCTGCTCTCCTATCGTCCGTTCGCCGATGCCAATGTTGGGCGGACCGTCGCGCTGGCCTGGCGCGAGAGCTCACCCCGGACGGCGGAGTTCGAGATGCTGGCCTCGATTCTGAGGACGATTGCCCCGCCGAACGTGGAGCCTTTGTCCGCGGAGCAGGAGGCAGAGGCTTCGTCGCCCCGCCCGGAAGAGCCGGAGGCGGCGGACCGCTCCGGGCCGCCCGCTTGATCCTCGCCGGCGTCGACCGCCTATCCGACCATGCCGGCCTTTTCGCCGGACGGCGGCTGGGGCTCGTCTGCCATCCCGGCAGCCTGGACAAGGATCTGGTGCGCACGCTGGAGAAGCTGCGGGCGTTGCCCGGTGTCCGGGTCGAACGGCTGTTCGCGCCCGAGCATGGGCTGCACGGCGTGCTGCAGAATGGAGAGAAGGACCGGGACGGCGTCGACCCCGTATCCGGGCTGCCGGTCGTGTCTCTCTATGGCCCACGCCGCCGGCCCGAGCCCGGGCATCTTGCCGGCCTGGACGCGGTCGTCTTCGATATCCGCGACGTCGGCTGCCGGGCCTATACCTATCTCGCCACCCTGCTGGACCTATCCTGCTCGACGGCCGAAGCGGGCATCGATCTCGTCGTGCTGGACCGCCCGAACCCTGCCGGGGGAATCGTCGAAGGCGGCGGGGTCCAGGCGGGAGAGACCGGCTTCCTCGCTCCGCTCGACGTGCCGCTGCGTCACGGTCTGACGCTTGGTGAGCTTGCGCTTCTCCATGCGCGCGAAACGGAGCTGCCGGAGCCCATCGTCGTTCCGGCGGCGGGATGGCGGCGCGAGACCGCGGCGGCGGGCGATCTTTGGATTCCGCCATCGCCCAACCTGCCGACCTCCATGGCCGCGCTTGCCTATACCGGGATGGTGCTGATCGAGGGGACGTTCTTGAGCGAGGGCCGGGGAACGACCCGGCCCTTCACGCTGATCGGTGCGCCGGACATCGACGCCCGGGCGCTGGCGGACCGGCTGGCCGCGACGGCGCCGACGGCCGTCCGGGTCTGGCCCGCCGCATTCCGGCCGGTGGCGGGCAAGCACGCCGGGTCCGTCTGCCACGGGGTGGAAATCCATATCCAGGACCGGCCGGGCTTCCGCGCCCTTCCGCTCGTTCTCGAGATCCTGGCCTTCCTGCGCGACCATGCCCCGGCAGCAGGCGGCATCGACGACGGGCTGCGCCGCTTGGCCGGCGGCCCGGGCCTTCCTGACTGGTGCGCGGCGAAGGGCGCCGCCCCGGCCGAACTGCTCTCGCTCTGGCGCGAGGATCAGCAGCGCTACCGCGAGCGGGTCCGGCCGGTGCTGCTCTACGGCGCCCTTGCGCCCGGATGACCCGGGGACGGTCCGGGTCTACCCCGCCGCCCCGTAGCGCCGCGCCTGTCAGGCTAGGCTCTTCGCCGCGATCTCGAACACGTCCTTCGACAGCCTGGGTTGCGCAAGGATCCGCTCCAGCGCTTCCCGCATCATCCGCTGGCGCGCTTCGTCCTGGCGGCGCCATCGGCCGAGCGGGCTGACCAGCCGGGCCGCGAGCTGCGGGTTCCTGGCATCGGTATCGATCACTTGGTCGGCCAGGAAGGCATAGCCGCTGCCGTCCGCTGCGTGGAAATGCAGAGGATTGCCGGTCGCGAAGGCCGCTACGACCGAGCGGACCCGGTTCGGATTCAGCGGATCATAGGCCGGGTGGCGGGTGAGTTCACGGACCGCTGCCGGGGTTCCGGGCAGGCTGCTCATGGCCTGGAGGGAGAACCACTTGTCGATCACAAGGGCGTCGTCCCGCCACTTGTCGAAGAAGGCGGCAAGGGCCGTCGTCCGCTCCGGCCTGTCGCTGTCGTTGAGGATCGACAGTGCGGCCAGCACGTCGGTCATGTTCGCCCCTTCGGCGAACTGCCGGTCGACGCGCCGGTCGATCTCCGCGCGGCCCGTGACGGCCGCCAGCATGCCGAGGCAGACGTTCTTGAGCGCCCGGCGGCCAACGCTTTCGGGATTGATCCGGTAGGCCCCCGTTTCGTCGTTCGCTTCGTAGGCGGCCAGCAGTTCGTCCCACAAGGCGCTTGCGATCTGGGCGCGCGCCGCTTCCCGCGCTGCATGGATCGCTTCCGGGTCGACGACATCCATCTGGTCGGCAAGATAGCTTTCGCCCGGCAGGGTCAGCGCTTCCGCCCGGAACGCGGGGTCCAGCCTGTCGTCCTGAAGCGTCCGCGCGAAGCCTTCGATGAAATCGGGGTCGAGCACCATCGGGCGGTCCTCCCGATAGGCCGCGACCATTTCCAGGAGAAGCTGGGTGGCGAGCTGCTGGCCGGCCTCCCAGCGCGCGAAGGGATCGGTGTCGTGGGCGAAGAGGAATTTCAGCCGCTCGCGCGGCTGGGCTTTCAGCCTGACCGGCGCCGAGAAGCCGCGCAGCAGGGACGGAACGGGTTCGGCGTCCAGGCCGACGAACCGGAAGCGCTGCTCGGCCTCGGTCACCGACAGGACGCGGGTGCCGGCTACGGCGCTGTTCTCGCCTTCCAGGCGGATCGGCAGCTCGGCGCCGTTCCGGTCCAGAAGGCCGATGGCGAACGGGATGTGCAGCGCCGGCTTCTCCGTCTGGCCGGGGGTCGGCGGGACCGATTGGCGGACGGTCAGACTGTAGGCGCCGGCGGCGGCGTCCCATTCCGTCAGGACCTCCACTTCCGGCGTGCCTGCGGTCGAATACCAGTGCCGGAACTGGCAGAGATCCACGCCCGAGGCGTCCTGCATCGCCTGGGCGAAATCCTCGATCGTCACGGCTTGGTTGTCGTGGCGCTGGAAATAGAGATCCATGCCCTTACGGAAATTCTCCGGCCCGATCAGGGTATGGATCATCCGCACGACCTCGGCGCCCTTCTGGTAGACCGTGGCCGTGTAGAAGTTGTTGATCTCGATGTAGCTCTCCGGCCGGACCGGATGGGCCATGGGGCCGCTGTCCTCCGGGAACTGGGTGGCGCGGAGCCGCCGGACGTCCGCGATCCGCTTCACCGCCCGGCTGCCCTGGTCGGCCGAGAATTCCTGGTCGCGGAAGACGGTCAGACCTTCCTTCAGGGAAAGCTGGAACCAGTCCCGGCAGGTCACCCGGTTGCCGGTCCAGTTGTGGAAATACTCATGGGCGACGACACCCTCGACGCCTTGATAGTCGAAATCGGTCGCCGTGTCGGGCTTGGCCAGGACGTACTTCGTGTTGAAGATGTTCAGGCCCTTGTTCTCCATCGCTCCCATGTTGAAATCCGACACGGCGACGATGTTGAAGACATCGAGATCGTATTCCAGCCCGAAGACGTCCTCGTCCCACTTCATCGCGGCCTTCAGCGACCGCATCGCGTGGTCGCACTTGTCGAGGTCTTCCCGGCGCACCCAGATGGCGAGATCGACATTGCGGCCGGACTTCGTCGTGAACCGGTCCTCCAGCGCGACCAGGTCGCCGGCCACGAGCGCGAACAGGTAGGACGGCTTCGGATGCGGATCGTCCCACTTGGCCCGGTGGCGGCCGTTCGCGGCGTCGCCCCGGTCGACGGGGTTGCCGTTCGACAGCAATACCGGGTAGCGCGCCTTGTCCGCCGTCATGGTCACCGTGTAGCGGGCCATCACGTCGGGCCGGTCGGGGAAGAAGGTGATCCGGCGGAACCCTTCCGCTTCGCACTGCGTGCAGAAATTCCCGCCCGAGGTATAGAGGCCGGAAAGCTGGGTGTTGGCCGAAGGGTTGATCGCCGTCTCGATGTCGAGCGAGAAGCTGTCTGGGACCCGGTCGATGGTCAGCCCGTCGGCATCCAGCCGGTAGCGGCCGGCATCCAGAGCCTCGCCGTCGATCGCGACGGACAGGAGTTCCAGATCCTCCCCATCCAACCTGAGGGGCGCCGTCGGAGCCGTCGACTGCGGGTTGCGGCGCATGTCCAGGCGCGACCGGACGATCGTGCGCGTCTCGTCAAGCTCGAACACCAGGTCGACCGTTTCGACCAGGAAGTCGGGGACGCGGTAGTCCTTGAGATGGACTTCCCGCGGAGCGGCGACGCTGGGGGCGGCGGACATGCGGTTGTCGGGCATGGATGGGAGTCCTCGGCGCTTCGGTGATGCCCTCGTAATTAGTCCATCGGGGAAGCCGGTTCCAGGTTGGCGGTGCCAGGGGCCGGTTTCCGGCGGCCAGCGTGATCGCTTTCGATTGACTGGGCATAAACGATCAATAACAATCATTGCATCACAGCAAGGGCGTCGCCCCCGGTTCCGTTCATTCCTGCATTTGATGTCGGCACGATCCCGTTTTCCGCATGAGCGCCAGCAGCAGATCTACGACTTGGTCGTGGAGCGCGGGATGCTGAGCACGCACGAGCTTGCGGAGATCCTCGGGACCTCCTTGCCGACGGTCCGGCGCGACCTCGCGGTGCTCGAGCAGGCCGGGCTCGTCTCACGCACCCATGGCGGGGTCGTCGCCCAGCGGGCGGACCGCGTGATCGGCGAACCCATGTTCCTCGAGAAGCTCAGGCTTCGCCAGAACCTCAAGCGCCGAATTGGGGAGGCGGCGGCGGCCCTGGTGGGGAACAACCAGGTCGTACTGATCGATTCGGGGACCACCTGCCTTGCCGTGGCCAGGGCGCTTGCCGGGCGGCCGGTGACGGTGGTGGCGACGGATCTGAAGGTTGCCGAGGCAGCGGCCAGCGGGGTCACGGAAGTTCTGATGGTCGGGGGGCGGGTCCGCAACGGCTATTACAGCCTCGTCGGCAGCTGGCCCCGCGACACGCTCCAGGGGATCCGGGCCGACATCATGTTCATGGGTGCCGACGCGCTGGACGAGACGGGGGTGACGAACTCCACCCTGGACGAGGCGGAGGTGAAGCGCATGGCGATCTCGCGTTCCGATCGCATCGTGCTTCTCGCCGACCATTCGAAGATCGGCATGCGCAGCTTCGTGCCCGTCTGCCCGCTGGAAGACATCCACGTCCTGGTCACGGACCGCAAGGCCGAGCCGTTGCTCGGCCCCTATGCAGGACGCCTGCGGGCGATCCAATGCGTCTAACCGACATCAACGCCAGCAACGAGCTAGAGATGATCAACAACTTCAAGCGCCTGTTCGGGGACACCAAGCCGGTCATCGCGATGGTGCACCTCCTTCCCCTTCCGGGAACTCCGCTCTACGACGCCGATGCCGGCATCGAGGGAATCGTCGAGGCGGCGCGGCGGGACCTGAAGGCGCTTCAGGACGCCGACGTGGATGCGGTGATGTTCGGCAACGAGAACGACCGCCCTTACGAGCTTTCGGTCGACGTCGCCTCCACTGCGACGATGGCCTATGTCATCGGCCGCCTGCGGCCCGAGATCGCGAAGCCCTTCGGGGTCAATGTCCTGTGGGACCCGATGAGCTCCGTTGCGCTGGCCGCGGCCACCGGGGCATCCTTCCTGCGCGAGATCCTCACCGGCACATACGCTTCCGACATGGGGCCCTGGACTCCGAACGCAGGGGAGGCGATGCGCTATCGTAATCGCCTGGGGCGTCCGGACATCGCCATGCTGAACAACATCAGCGCCGAGTTCGCCTATTCGCTCGACCGTCGGGAACTCCCCGACCGTGCCCGGTCGGCGGTGTTCTCCAGCATCCCCGACGCCGTCCTGGTGTCGGGCGCGATCACCGGCGAGGCGGCCAAGTTCACCGATCTGGAGGCGGTGAAGCGCGTGCTTCCCGACACGCCCGTCCTGGCCAACACCGGCGTGCGCCACGAGACCGTCGCCGATGTCCTGCGGATCGCCGACGGCTGCATCGTCGGTTCCTCGCTGAAGGTGGACGGCAATACCTGGAACCCTGTGGATCCCGACCGGGCGGCCGAGTTCATGCGGCTCGCCAAGGCCGCCAGGAAGGGCTGAGGCTGGGCACGAGTGCAGGAGGAAACGGAATGAACCAGCGTACCGACAGCACCAATTCCTACCTCCTGGCTCTTGCCTCGATGACCGTCGCGATATTCGTCGCGCTCAGTCTCGTCACGCCGAACTTCCTGTCCCTCGGGAACCTCAGGTCGATGGGGTTCCAGTTTCCCGAGTTCGGCCTCCTGTCCCTGGCGGTCCTGCCGACCATGGTCTCGGGCGGGATCGATCTTTCGGTGGTGGCGGTCGCCAATCTCTCGGCGATCGTCGCCGCCGTGATCCTGCGTAGCGGCGAATACGGCTGGCTCGCGATCCCAGCCGCATTGGCGGTCGGCGCCGCCTGCGGCGCGTTCAACGGGATCCTGATCGCCTATTTCCGCCTGCAGCCGATTCTGGCCACTCTCGGCACGCTCCAGCTCTTCGCCGGCATCGGCATCGTGATCACCGGCGGCCCGGCGATCACCGGCCTGCCGGACTGGTACACGCAGCTCGGCAATCTTTCGATCCTCGGCGTCGTTCCGTTGCCGCTCGCGATCTTCGCCCTGGTCGTGCTGCTGCTGGGGGCGGTGATGCGGTTCACGCCGACCGGGATCAGGATCCGCCTCTACGGCACCAATCCAACCGCCGGGCGCTTCGCCGGAATTCCCGAACGGGGCCTGCTCATCCGCATTTATACCCTGTCCGGCGTCATTGCGGCCCTTGCCGGCCTCGTGGTCCTGGCCCGCGTCAATTCCGCCAATGCCGACTACGGATCCTCCTATCTGCTGCTCGTCATCCTGATCAACATCCTGGCCGGCGTCAGCCCCGCAGGGGGCTTCGGGACAGTCACCGGCGTGGTGCTGGCGGTCCTTTCCCTGCAGTTGATCTCGAGCGGGCTGAACTTCCTCGCGTTCAGCGCCTTCGCCCGGGATCTCTTCTTCGGCGGACTGCTCATCATCGTCATGTCGGCGCGCGTTCTGGCCGGCACGCTTCCGCTTCCGAAACTCAATTTCATGAAGGTTGTCACCCGATGAAGGACCGGCTTCGCGCGATCCTTGGCGAATTGATGCTCATCCCAGGCCTCAGCGGCCATGAGGACAGGGTCCGGCGGCAGATCGCCCGCCGGCTGGCCGAACTCGGAATCACCTCGCGCGCCGACCGCCTCGGCAACCTGATCGCGACGCTGGAGGGCGACCCGGGCGCGCCCAGCGTGATGCTTTTCGCCCATACCGACCAGCTGGGCTTCGTCGTCCGGAAGATCGAGCCGAGCGGCCTCGTCCGCGTCGAGCGCCTGGGCGGTATCCCCGAAAAGGCACTGCCGTCGCTTCCGGTCCTGTTCTGCGTCGGCGAGGGCAGGGACGTCCGCGGGATTTTCGCCAACAAGAGCCACCACGCGACGCCGCCGGAGGAGAAGTACAAGGTCGTCCCCTATGCCGACCTGTTCATCGACGTGGGCGCCGACAGCGCCGCAGAGGTGCGGTCGCTGGGCATCGACATCGGCACGCCGGTCATCTACGAGCCGCGGGTCCTGCACCTGAACGAGAACCGGGTGGCGGGAACCGCGGTCGACGACCGCGCCGGATGCGCCGTGATCCTGGAGGTTGCGCGGGCCCTCCAGGCGGGCGGGAAGCGGCCGACCGTACACCTGGTCTTCGCGGTGCTCGAGGAATACAACCTGCGCGGCGCCATGGTCGCGGCGCAGGCACTTATGCCCGACATCGCGATCCAGCTCGATCTCGCGCTCACCAGCGACACGCCGGACATGGCCCACAGGGGCGAGGTTGCCCTTGGCGGCGGCCCGGCCAT
>JAJUFW010000444.1 GCA_029263555.1 Alphaproteobacteria bacterium | reverse complement strand
TGCTCATGACGATGCCGGGGATGTTGGCAAGCCCCATGCCAAAGGTGACCATGCCGAGCAGCAATACCGCCAGGACCACCCCGGCGATGGTCCCGGTGCCGCCGGTGATGGCGACCCCGCCCAGCACGACCATGGTGATGATCTCGAGCTCCCAGCCGAGTGCGATGTTCGGACGGGTGCTGCCGATCCTGGCCGTGAGCAGGATCGAGGCCAGGCCGGACAGGAGACCGGTCACGGCGAAGAGGGCCAGCCGGTAGCGGTCGACCGGAATGCCCGTGAAACGGGCGGCGACCGGATTGTTGCCTATCGCATAGATGCGCCGGCCGATGGTGGTGCCGTGAAGCACCAACGCAAACAGGGCCGCCAGCGCCAGGAAGACCATGAATTCGAAGGGCAGCCAGCCCCACAGGTAGCCCTGGCCCATCCAGGCGAAGGACAGCGGATAGCCCGTGAACGCCCGGTCGCCGAGCACGACATGGGCGATGCCGCGATAGAGCGACATGGTGCCGATCGTGACGACGATCGACGGGATGGCGAAGCGCGTGACGATCACGCCGTTGAGAAGCCCCGCCGCCAGCCCGACCGCAAGGCCGGTCAAGACCAGGACCGATACCGGGGCGCCAGCCTGCAGCGCGAGGCCCATGGCGATCGAGGAGAGCGCGATCGTCGCGGCCACCGAGAGGTCGATGTCGCGCGCGATGATCAGCAGCGCCATGGGCAGGGCGACGATCGCCTTCTCGCTGAAATTGAAGGTGCTGTCGACGAGGTTGTAGACGTCGAGGAAATAGGGCGACGCCAGGCTGTTGATCAGCACGACCGCGCCCAGTAGCAGAAGAAGCAGCACCTCCCAGCGCAGGGCGAGGTCTGCAAACGTCCTGGGCGCCCTGTCGGCAATGCGGGACCCGACCGTCATCGCCCGTCCTCCCCGGTGCCTCGAGCCTCGCGCAGGATCCGCTTGCCCTTGGCGGCCTCGCTCCGGGAATTTACGACGACCGCCGTCAGGATCACGATCCCGGCGATCGCGGTCTGCCAGAAAGGCGACACGTCGATGACCGGCAGGGCGTTGTTGATGATCCCGAGGAACAGGGCGCCGAGCACGGCCCCGGTCACCGTCCCGATGCCGCCGGCGATGCTGACGCCGCCAATGACGCAGGCGGCGATCACCGTCAACTCGAAGCCATAGGCGACCTCCGTATAGGCGATTGCGTACCGGGCGACCCAGAGATAGCCGCACAGGCCTGAAATCGCCCCGGATATCGTGTAGACCAGGAACTGCCGCCGCTCCACGGGGATGCCGACATAGCGGGCGGCGGCGGGATTGCCGCCGACGGCGTAGAGTTCCCTCCCCCACCGGATCCGGTTGAGGAAGAAAGCGGTCGCGGCCACGGTCAGCACCGCAAGCCAAAAGAGGTGGGTCAGACCCACCAGCCGGTCCCGGGGAAAGGCGAGAAAGGCCTCCGACATCTCATGAGATGAAATCCAGGCGCCGCCGCTCAACACGAAGATCGCCCCGCGATAGATGCTGAGCGTGCCGAGAGTGGCGACGATCGGCGGCAGCCGGACGGCGGCGACCAGCGTCCCGTTGAAGGCCCCGAGCCCCGTCCCGATCGCCGTCGCCAGGAAAAGCGGCACGATCGCCGGCAGATCCGGCTGGTCCATCGACACCAGCGCCACCGACATTCCCGAAAGCGCCATCATGGAGGCGACCGACAGGTCGATCCCCCGGGTCAGGATCACCATCATCTGCGCCATCGCCAGCATGACCAGGACGGCCGTGTCGGTGAGGACGGCGTCGATGCTGGCCGGCGTCAGGAACACGGGCGCCCTGCTGCCGACCAGGAGCAGCAACAGGGCGATCAGCAGCGCCAGAATCGTCTCCCGCCGGTCGAGGATCGCGCGCAGGCGCTCCCCCGGATCGGCGCGGAGGCTGATGGCCGGCCGCAGCATGTGGCCCGACATCTCAGGTCGCTCCCATGGCGGCCGCGACGATTGCCTGCGCGTCCGTCTCATCCCGGTCGAAGACTCGCCGGATCCGGCCCTCGTGCATCACCACGATCCGGTCGGCGAGCCCCATCACCTCCGGCAACTCGGACGAAACCAGGATCACGGCCATCCCCTGCTCCACGAACTCCCCCATCAGGTCGTGGACCGCGGCCTTGGACCCGACGTCGATGCCCTTCGTCGGTTCGTCCAGGATGATGACGTCCGGCCGGGTCGCAAGCCATTTGGCAATGACGATCTTCTGCTGGTTGCCGCCCGACAGTTCCTCGACCGGCTGCTGCCAATGGGCGGCCCTCACCGAAAGACGGGTGCCGTAGTCCCGGGCAACGGCAAGCTCCGCCCCCCGGCGGAGGATCCATCCGCGGCAGATCCGGTCGAGAAGCGGAAGCGTCACATTCTCGCTGATCGGCATCGACAGGATCGCGCCCTGCGCCTGCCGGTCCTCAGGCACGTAGACGATACCCGCCGCGATCGCCTCGCGCGGGGAACGGATCCTGACCTCCCGGCCCTTGACGCGGATGCGTCCGCACGACCAGGGGGTGATCCCGAACAGCGCCTGCATCGCTTCGGTCCGGCCGGCGCCGACCAGGCCATAGAAGCCCAGGATCTCGCCGCGCCTCAGGGTGAAGTTGATGTCGTCGAACTCGGTCTCGTGGCTCAGCCCCTCGACCTCCAGGACGATCTCTCCGAGCGCGACCTGCCGCTTGGGGAAGACCTGGTCCAGCCTGCGCCCGACCATCATGGCGATGAGACGGTCGCGATCCACCTCCGCGATCGCCCCCGCCCCGATGAACCGGCCGTCGCGCAGGACCGTGTAGCGGTCGGCGATCACGAAGATCTCCTCGAATTTGTGGGAGATGAAGACGATGCCCTTTCCCTGCGCCTTCAGCTGCCGCACGACGCGGAACAGGTCGCCGATTTCACGCTGGGACAGGGCTGCGGTCGGCTCGTCCATGATGACGATGCGGGCATCGTGCGAAAGGGCACGGGCAATTTCGACGACATGCTTCTGGGCGACGCTCAGGTCCTTCACCCGGGCCGTCGGGGACAGTCGGACGTCCAGGCGGTCCAGAAGTTCCGCCGTCCGCTGCCGGATGGTCCGCCAGTCGACCATCGCGCCCGCCGCCAGCGGATGATGGCACATGAAAAAATTCTCGGCGACGGTCAGTTACTAGAACATCACCGATTCCTGAT
>JAJUFW010000483.1 GCA_029263555.1 Alphaproteobacteria bacterium | reverse complement strand
TGATGGTTGCCCTGCATGTGCCAGCGGCCGCACCCGCGCCGCCCCCGTCGCTCGTCGAGGTCTCGGACGGCAAGATGCGGCTCAACCTTCACCGGGGCCAGCAGCGCGCCTGGATGAGCCGCAAGCGCTTCATTTGCGTCATCGCCGGCTCCCAGTCCGGTAAGACGTCCTTCGGACCTCACTGGCTGCGTCGCGAGATCCAGATGCGCGGTCCCGGCGACTACATGGTCGTCACCCCGACCTTCCCGCTCCTCGAGATCAAGGCGCTGCCGGAGTTCCGCCGCCTCTTCGAGGACCAGCTGCAGCTTGGCGAGTACCGGGCCAGCCCGCCCCGGCGCTTCGTCGTCTCGCCGGAGGGTGAGGTTAGGCTCTTCGGCGCTACTCAGGACGTCCCTACAACGATCTGGTTTGGTTATGCGGCGGATCCGGACTCGCTGGAGTCCGCCACTGCCAAGGCGGTCTGGATGGACGAGTGTGGCCAGGACAAGTTCAAGCTCGCCGCCTGGGACGCCCTGCAGCGCCGGCTCTCGCTGAATGAAGGCCGGGCCCTGATGACGACCACGCCGTACAACCTCGGCTGGCTCTACCTGTCGATCTGGAAGCCCTGGAAGGATGCCGACGAGCACCATCCCGACATCGATGTCATCAACTTCGAGTCGACCGCGAACCCGATGTTCAGCCGACGAGAGTATGACCGCCTGAAGCGAGAGATGCCGGCGTGGAAGTTCGACCTCTTCCACCGCGGGATCTTCACCCGGCCAGCCGGATTGATCTACGACAACTTCGACGAGGACGACATCATCGATCCTTTCGAGATCCCGGATCACTGGCCCCGCTACCTCGGCATGGACTTTGGCGGCGTCAATACCGCTGGCCTCTTCACGGCCGTCGAGCTTGACGACCGCAACCAGCCGACGGGCACCCTCATTCACTACCGCGAGTACCTGGCCGGCGGGCTGGCGTCCGACGAGCACGCCGCGATCCTGACCCGTGGCGAGCCGCGAAAACCCGACGGCAAGACGGCGCTGACCGCGATCGGTGGTGCCCCGTCCGAAGATCAATGGCGCCGGGAGTTCACAAAGGCCGGACTGCCGATTTATCGCCCACCGGTTTCCGATGTCGAGGTTGGGATCGATCGCGTCTACGCCACCCATGCCAAGCGCCAGATCAAGGTCTTCCGCTCGCTGACCCAGTACCTGGAGCAAAAGCGCACCTATACCCGTGTGCTGGATGAAGCCGGCGAGCCGACCGAGAAGATCGAGGACAAGGAGACGTTCCACTTGCTCGACTGCGAACGCTACGAGATCTCGCACCTGCGCCGGCCGCCGGGCCGCAAGCCGGGAGTTCACTGATGGGAATGCTGTCCAAGGCCGTCGACTGGGTCTTGATGCGTGATCTGCCCGCCGCCCGCATTGACCGACAGCAATCGGCTGGCATGCACCAGCGCGCCGCCATGCCGCGCTCGATTTCGGGTAGCGTGCCCGCCTGGCAGAGCGGCAAGCCGACGTTCCCGGCCGATAACGTTTTGGTGCTGACGCGCGATGGCTACCGCAAGACGAGCACGGCCTTTGCCTGCATCAACATCATCGCGGACGCCGTCGCCGAAGCGACGCTCCGCGTCTGGGAAGACCAGGGCGCCGGCAAGCGCGAGGAGGCCCTCGACCATCCACTCCGCCAGCTGATGCAGCATCCCAACCCGCAATATAGCGAGGCCGAGTTCATCGCCCAAACCGTGCGGATCGCGGCAATCGCCGGCTACTGCGTGATCGAGAAGGTCCGGGCGCGGGGCGGCAACGTCGTGCAGCTGGGCCACATCCGTCCCGACTGGATCCGGCCGATCCTGCGAGACCAGCGTCCGCCCGACTGGGAGGTCACGATCCCGGGCGAGCGGCCCGAGGTGCTTCCCGCTGACGACGCGATTGTCTTCCGGTACATGGACTCGCCGCTGCTGGAGGTCACCGGCGACACGCCGCTCCGGGCCGTGCTGCGCGAAGCCGGAATCCTCAACGAGCTGACCGACTTCGTGAAGCTGCTGCTGGAGCGGGGCGGCATGCCCCAGATCGTGCTCGTCGTGGACTCCCCGAAGGACGACCAGACGATCGACGAGCGCCTCACCGATGACGAGCGGGAGGCGATCCGCCAGCAGTTCATCGCCAAGTACAGTGGCTATCGCAACTGGGTGGGGCCGGCGATCATCGACGGCATGAAGGTCGAGACGGTGCAGCTCGACCTCAACCAGCTGGCGTTCAAGGACCTGCGTGATGGGCTCGATCTGTCGGTGTGCCAGGCGTTCCGGGTGCCGGCGCCGATCGTCCAGGTGCAGGCGGGACTCACGACCTCCTACGGCAAGCTGCTCGAAGAGAGCATGACGCTGCTGCAGATGTACACGGCGAGCCCGCTGCGCAATCGCCTCGATGGCGCCTTCACCCGTGGCCTGGCCGACGAGTTCGGGCTGGGCCCGGCCTACGACCTCGGGTTCGACACCTCCACCG
The DNA here is from genome assembly GCA_029263555.1 of Alphaproteobacteria bacterium. Classification (GTDB taxonomy): domain Bacteria; phylum Pseudomonadota; class Alphaproteobacteria; order DSM-16000; family Inquilinaceae; genus JAJUFW01. Next base: position 419 of record JAJUFW010000483.1, on the reverse strand, counting down.
TGAGGGCCTTGCAGGAGGACGAGAACGCGGCGCACGAGCGAGCCCGGGCCGACTTCGAGGCCGGCATCCTGACGTTCGACGAGGCCCGGATGCGGATCGGCGAGGAGGCGTGGGAGAACGCGGTTGGCGGCTCGTTGAAGCTGCCGTTCAGCGCGATCATCACGCCGCTGGATCGGGTGGTGCCGGAGCAGGACCCGCCGGAAGATGACCTGGACGCGGAGGATGTGCGTTTCGAGATTCGGTCGGGACGGCTCTATGTGAACCGCCGCGCCCAGACGCCGGAGCAGCGCGCCGCGGACGCCCAGATCGCCGCGAAGGCGAAGCAGGCGATGGTGCAGCTGTCGCAACTCGCCGCGCCGATCGTCCGCAGCTTCCTCGATGGCCAGCGTGATCGGGTGCTCGAGGCGCTGATCGGCGAC
>JAJUFW010000249.1 GCA_029263555.1 Alphaproteobacteria bacterium | reverse complement strand
GACTCCCGGGGCGGTTCAGCGGATCGCCGTGGCCGGTCCCGGGCCCGGTCCGGAGGTCAGGCGATCCCGGCCGCGCGCGGACAAGATGCTCCGCCTCGGGCGGCGCTGGGCGGCCCCCGTCAGAGGTGCCACACCGCTCACTTATACCGGTCGTGGTGGCGCACCCAGAACTGCCCCTTGCCGTCGAGATCGGGCATGCCGCCCCAGCCCTCGAGCCTGCCGAGCGGAGTCAGGTCCAGCCAGTTGTACGTCCCGATAAGCAGGTCCAGGCCGCGCCCGTAGGTCGAATAGGCGTGATAGACGGCGTCGCCGTCCCGCAGGAAGACGCTCGCCCCCGGCTGCTCGCCGCTCATGTGATAGGTCTGGCCCAGCCGCTCCAGGGTCTCCTTGTCCCGGTAGTTGTACTCGACCGGGGCGACGCCCTCGTCCATCGTCACGTGGAAATCGTAGTTGAAGTCGCTGCCGACGGAAGAAAACCACGGGACCGACCAGCCCAGCCGCCGCCGGAAAGGCTCGATCCTGGCATAGGGCGCCCGGGACACCAGGACCAGCGAGGTGTCGCGGGCATGCAGATGCGCGAGATGCCCGATATTGTCCACGACGAAGGAGCACATGTGACAGCCCTCCTCGCGGTCGGGGCCGAACATGAAGTGGTAGACGATCAACTGGCGGCGGCCGTCGAACAGGTCGGCAAGGGTCACGCGCCCTGCCGGCCCTTCGAACGGGTATTCCTTGTCAATCCGCACCATGGGCAGACTGCGTCGCCGGGCGTTCAGCGCGTCGCGGGCCCGGGTGAGTTCCTTTTCCTCGGCCAGCAATTCCTTCCGGAGGGCAAGCCATTCTTCCCTCGAGGCCACTCGGGAGCTTTCGTGGCGGAGGCTTTCGGACATGACGGCTCTCCCTGTTGCACTGGTGACCGACACAGGACGAACGGGACCGCCCGATTCCGACAGTCGCTTACGCCTGGTCCGCGAGGGTCAGCTCGCCGCCCGGGAAGAATGCCCTGACCGGACGGATTTCGAACACGCCGCTCAGGACCGGGAGCGAGTGCGCGATTTCGGCCGCCTCGTCCGCCGTGGCGCAATCGACGACATAGAGCCCGAGCAGCTGCTCCTTGGTTTCGGCGAAGGGGCCGTCCGTGACCAGCGGCTCGTCCCCGGGCCGGAGGGTCCTGGCGGCGGCGGAGGGCGACAGCCGGACCACGGGACCGAGCTTCCCTTCGACCCTCAGCCTGTCCTGCACCGCGAGATGCCTCGCCATGAGGGCGGCATCCTCCTCGGGGCTCAGGGCGTCCACGGCCTCGTCGACATCGTAGATCAGGATGGAATAAAGCATGCTAGGTTCCCCGCTCGTGATCCAGGACGGGCATGACCGCTTGTCGAACGGCATAGTGCGCTCGGCCGCTTCCCACTAAGGTTCGACCCATGGACACCGTTACACAAATGCTTTTCGGCGCGACCGTCGCACAGGTCGGATTTCGCGGGCGACTGGGCCGGCGCGCCATCGCTGCCGGCGCGGCCATAGCCCTCATTCCCGATCTCGACGTCGCCGCAGGCTGGATCGGCGGCGAGTTCGCGACCTGGCTCTACCACCGGGGCATCACCCATTCGATCTTCTTCGGCCCGATCCTGGGACCGCTTCTCGGATGGCTTCTCTGGCGTTGGGATCGACGACGGTTCCCGACCGAGGGCGAGGCCCAGGGCACGGCCCGGCGCCGGGCGTGGATCTATCTCGCGATCCTGGCGCTCCTGACGCATCCCTTGATCGACGTGTTCACGAGCTACGGGACCCAGCTTCTGGCGCCCTTCTCGCGCATGCGCTTCGCCATCAATGCGATGCCGATCATCGACCCGATCTACAGCCTGGCCCTCGCAGCGGCCCTGGTTGTCGGGATCGGCATGCGCCGGCGCCCCCGACTTGCGCAGGATGCGGCGGCTGCCGCCCTTCTCTTCATTTCCGCCTACACGCTCATGGGCTGGGCCATCAACGCCGAGTTGGAGGCCGCCGCCCGCCGGGAGTTTCCGGAGGCGACGCGGGTGACCGCCTATCCGACCCTGTTCCAGCCGTGGTACCGGCGCATCGTCGCGGAAACCCCGGAGAGCGTCCTCGTCGGCTATCGGTCGGTCCTGGTCGACCGCCCGGTCGACTGGCTGAGCTTCGCAAAGACCGACGACCCGCGCATCGAGACCGTCGCCCGCACGCCGGAGGCCCGCCTCTTCGACTGGTTCTCGATGAACAATCTCTACTGGCAGGTGGCGGATCAGCCGGATGGCGGCGCGGTTGTCGAAGCGATGGACACCCGCTACGGCATGCCGGGAGGCGATCTGGGATTCTGGGGCATTCGCGCCCGTTTGGACGCAGCGGGCCAGCCGGCCGGCCCGATCGAAACCTTCACCCGACGCCCGCCGGCCAATGCCTCCAGCGTCCGCGACCTGTGGGCGGGCATCGTCGGCGGCTGAGGCCCGGCAGCGGTTCCGCCTGCCTTTCCCCGTTCCACCGGATGACGCTTTGACCCGGGTCCCGGCCATGGGCTAGAAGCGTCGCCCCATGGCTCGTCCCGACCGCCCTTACGGAATCAGATGACTTCGATCAACCAGCGCATCGCAGAAGAACTCGGCGTCCACGACCGGCAGGTTGCGGCCGCCGTCGACCTGCTCGACGGCGGGGCAACCGTCCCGTTCATCGCCCGGTACCGGAAGGAGGCGACGGGAGGGCTGGACGACGCGCAGCTCAGAACGCTGGAAGAGCGGCTGCGCTACCTGCGGGAGCTGGAGGAACGGCGCCAGGCGATCCTGGACAGCATCCGCGAGCAGGGCAAGCTGGACGATGGCCTGAAGGCGCTGATCGAGGCCGCCGACACCAAGGCCAGGCTCGAGGACATCTATCTTCCCTACAAGCCCAGGCGCCGGACCAAGGCCCAGATCGCGCGCGAGGCAGGGCTGGAGCCGCTGGCGGACGCCCTTTTGGCCCATCCCGAGAACGATCCCGAGGTCGTCGCGGCCGAGTTCGCGGGCGGCGAGAACCAGCCGGCCACGGTGGCCGAGGCGCTGGACGGCGCCCGCGCCATCCTGGTCGAACGCTTCAGCGAGGACGCCGACCTGATCGGCGCCCTGCGCGAGGAGGTGTGGGCCCGCGGCCGCCTCACCTCCCGCGTACGAGAGGGCAAGGAGACAGCGGGGGTCAAGTTCTCCGACTATTTCGACTTCGCCGAACCCCTCGCGAAGCTGCCTTCCCACCGGGTCCTCGCGCTGTTCCGGGGAGAGAAGGAAGAGGTCCTGGAGCTCCGGATCGAACCGGACGGGCCGGAAACAGCCCAGGACAGCGGCCCCAGCCTCTACGAGCAGCGCATCGCGCGGCGGTTCGGGATCGTCGACCGGGGGCGTCCGGGCGACCGCTGGCTGGCCGAAACCGTCCGATGGGCGTGGCGGACCCGGATCCTCGTCCATCTGGGCATCGATCTCCGCACGCGGCTGTGGCAGGCCGCTGAAGAAGAGGCGGTCACCGTCTTCGCGGGCAATCTGAGGGACCTGCTGCTGGCCGCGCCCGCCGGCTCCCGCCCGACCATGGGGCTGGACCCCGGCTACCGCACGGGCGTGAAGGTCGCGGTCGTGGACGGCACCGGCAAGGTCGCCGCCACCTCCACCATCTACCCGCACGAGCCGCAGCGCCGCTGGGACGAATCCATCGCCGAGCTGGCGCGCCTTGCCCGGGCGCACGGGGTCGAGCTGATCGCGATCGGCAACGGTACCGCATCGCGCGAGACCGACCGGCTGGCGGCCGAGCTGATCCGCCGCCATCCGGAGCTCAAGCTCACCAAGATCGTCGTGTCCGAAGCCGGGGCTTCCGTCTATTCGGCGTCGGCCTACGCCTCGCAGGAGCTGCCGGATCTCGACGTGTCGCTGCGCGGCGCGGTCTCCATCGCGCGAAGGCTGCAGGACCCCCTGGCCGAGCTGGTCAAGATCGACCCGAAATCCATCGGCGTCGGCCAGTATCAGCACGATCTGAGCGAGCACAAGCTGTCCCGCTCTCTCGACGCCGTGGTCGAGGACTGCGTGAACGCGGTCGGCGTCGACGTAAACACGGCCTCGGTCCCGCTGCTGGCCCGCGTTTCGGGCATCGGCGAAGGGCTTGCGCAGAACATCGTTCTGCACCGGAACGAACACGGCCCCTTCCGCACCCGGGAACAGCTGAAGGCGGTTCCCCGCCTGGGCCCGAAGGCATTCGAGCTTTGCGCCGGCTTCCTGCGCATTCCCGACGGCGACGATCCTCTCGACGCCTCCGCCGTCCACCCCGAGGCCTATCCCGTCGTGCACCGGATCCTGAAGGCCACCGGCAGCGACATCAAGGCGCTGATCGGCAATACGCCGGTGCTGCGCTTGCTGTCCCCGGAGGCGTTTACCGACGACACCTTCGGCCTGCCGACGGTTACCGACATCCTGGCGGAACTGGAGAAGCCGGGCCGCGATCCGCGCCCGGCGTTCCAGACGGCCAGCTTCCGCGAAGGGGTCGAGAAGATCGAGGACTTGGAACCGGGCATGATCCTGGAGGGCGTCGTCACCAATGTCGCCGCCTTCGGCGCCTTCGTCGACGTGGGCGTCCATCAGGACGGGCTCGTCCACATCTCGGCCATGTCGAAGACCTTCGTAAAGGACCCGCGGACCGTGGCGAAGCCCGGCGACATCGTGCGCGTGAAGGTGGTCGAGATCGACCTGCAGCGGCGCCGGATCGGGCTGACCATGCGCCTGGACGACCCGATCGGCGACAAGCCGGCCAAGCGCGGCACCGACCGTTCCGGCGACGGCGCCGCGGCGCGGCCGGACCGGAAAGCCGCGCATGCCAGGCGTCCGGAACCCCGGAAGGAGGCCGGCGGCGGGGCCCTCGCCGACGCGCTGCGCCGGGCGGGATTCGTCAAGCCATCCGGCGCCGGATCCCGGAAATAGGTCACCGGGCGCGCCCCGGGACCGCATCTCGCCCGACCGTTGCAAATTCACAGTGCGTTTCGGTGTTTTCCTCCAGTATTGCTGGGATTTTAATAGGTCAGTTTC
>JAJUFW010000252.1 GCA_029263555.1 Alphaproteobacteria bacterium | reverse complement strand
GGGCGAACAGGTCCGGGTCCATCAGGCTGCCGAAGAAGAAGAGGCGCATTTCGCGGCGTCCCCAAATCGAATCCAACGGGCCGGTCCCGAAGCCGGCGGAGCGGCGGACTCTGCCGTTTTCATCGGCGATGTCAACCCGCGGGATGAAGCGGTGGGGGAAGCGGTCGGCCGCTGCGACGACGGCCGCGGAGGCAAGGCAACTCATTCGTCGTCGAAACGTTCCTCCCTACATCCGATTTCGACAACACCTCGCGGACTCCGGTCACGGGGAAGGCGTGCGATGAGGAGGAGGCGATGAGAAGTGCCAGAGGATTGGTCGGCGTCTTGCTGCTGGCGGGGCTGACCGTCGCGACCGCGGCCACCGGCGCCGAGACGGTTTTCCTTTCGTCCCAGCTGCGCCCCATCGAGGAAGCGGAGAAGGTCAGGCAGGTGCTGCTGAGGGATGCGCCGGTCGAGGCCAACTTCATCACCGACGAGCCTCCGATGGTGGTCAACCGGATGCTGGCCGAAGCAAGGGCGGGCGACGTCTCGGTCGGGCTGATCGGGGCGCTTCACGGGGAGCTGCAGCCGCTGGTCGAGGCGGATGTGCTGCAGCCGGTCGACGATCTGATGGCGCGGCTGCAGGATCGGGACTTCGTGGAAAGCTTCGTCGAACTCGCGAAATACGGCGGCGACACCCAGTACTTCATCCCCTGGATGCAGGCGACCTACATCATGGCCGCCCACAGGCAGGCCCTGGAATACCTGCCCGAGGGGGCGGATCTCAACGCGCTGACCTACGATCAGCTCAGGCAATGGGGCGCAAACATCCAGCAGGCGACCGGGGACCGGAGGCTCGGCTTCCCGGCCGGTCCGCAGGGCCTCATGCACCGCTTCTTCCAGGGGTATCTCTATCCGTCGTTCACGGGCGGCGTCGTTACCCGGTTCCGCAGCGACGACGCCGTGGCGATGTGGGAAGCGTTCGCCGACATCTGGGAGGTGACCAATCCGCGCTCGACCTCCTACGCCTTCATGCAGGAGCCGCTTCTGGCCGGAGAGGTCTGGGTCGCCTTCGACCATACGGCCCGGCTGATGGATGCGTTCCGGCAGCGTCCGGACGATTTCGTGGCCTTCCCGGCGCCGGCCGGCCCGCAGGGCCGGGGCTTCATGCCGGTCCTAGCCGGTCTCGCCATTCCGGCGGGCTCTCCCGATCCCGACGCGGCCGCCCAGTTGATCGACTATCTGACCCGGCCGGAGGTTCAGGTGAACCTCCTGCGCGAGGTCGCCTTCTACCCCGTCGTGGACACGGAGCTGCCGACCGACCTGCCGCAGGGCATCCAGATCGCCGGCGAGGCGATCGCCGCCCAGACGGCCGCGCCCGACGCCCTGCCGAGCCTGCTGCCGGTCGGGCTTGGCGAACGGGAAGGCGAATTCAGTAAGCTCTTCACGGACACCTTCCAGCTCATCGTGCTGCGCGGGGCGGATGTCCGGGAAACCCTCGACCGCCAGGTGGAGGTCTTAAGGCGGCTGATCGAGGAGACGGGCGCGCCGTGCTGGCCCCCGGATCAGCCGAGCGACGGCGCCTGCCCGGTGGACTGACGGGCCCGCGCCCCTACGGCCGAAGGATCGCAAGGATGCCGAAGGAGCGGTTGCTGGCCTATCTGCTGCTTGCGCCGAGCGTCCTCTTTCTGCTCGTCTTCTTCGCCTGGCCTTTCGCCGAAGCCTTCATCGTCGCGCTGCAGGTCCGGGGGGAGTGGTCGCTGGGCAACTTCGCCACCATGGCCCGCGACATCAACTTCGCCCCGGCCCTGCGCAACACGATGCTGCTGATCCTTGTCATCGTGCCGCTGCAAGTCATGCTGGCGCTGTCGATGGCGATGCTGCTGACCCGGATCCGTCGGCAGCGGGATCTCGTGCTTTATATCTGGACGATCCCGCTCGGCATCTCCGATCTCGCCGCCGGGATCGTGTGGCTCGCGCTCTTGAGCGAGCAGGGCTACATCAACACGGTCCTCGACGCGCTGGGGCTGATCGAAGGTCCGACCCTGTGGCTCAGCTACGAAAGGCCGGTCGCCCTGTTCGTGGCCGTGGTGGCGGCGGAGCTGTGGCGCGCGACCGCCATCGTGCTGGTAATTCTGGTCGCCGGGGTGCAGCTCATACCCCGGGAATACGGGGAGGCGGCGGAAGTCTTCGGGGCGGGCGCCTGGCAGCGGTTCCGCCGGATCACGCTGCCGCTCCTCAAGCCCAGCCTGCAATCGGCGCTGATCCTGCGGACGATCCTGGCGCTCGAGGTCTTCGCGGTCGTCGTCGCCATCAGCGGCCGCGATCTGACCGTCCTGATGGGGGAGGCGTATTTTTGGCAGAACGACTACCGGGACGCCGGCGTCGCCTCGGCCTATGCCGTGCTGATCCTCGGCATCTCGATCGCGTGCACGCTGTTCTTCCTTCGCGCATTGCGCGTCCGGGAGGAGACGGAGATGCGATGACGATCCAGCGCTGGCTGATCCTGGCCGCCGTCCTGGTGCTGTGCCTCTGGGTCCTGCTGCCGATCTATCTCATCGTGGTCAGCGCCTTCGGTCCGCGCGACGCCGTGTTCGCCTGGCCGAAGAGCTTCTGGCCGGTCGACTTCACGACCGAGACCGTCGCCTTCTTCTTCGGCGCCCAGGGCGTGCTCTCCGGCCTTCTCAACAGCATCCTGGTCGCGCTCATGACCATGGTCATGGCGATCGCGCTCGGCGCGCCAGCCGGCTACGCCCTTGCTCGCTTCGCCTTTCCGGGGAAGAACGTCTATCGGCTGCTGGTGCTGATGACCCGGGCGTTCCCGATCCCGGTCCTGGCCGTTCCGCTGACGGTCCGGTTCATCGAGTTCGGGCTTTACGACACGCTGCTCGGCGTCGCGCTGGTCCACACCGCGCTTGCCCTGCCGTTCGCGGTGCTCATCACCTCCAGCCTATTCCTCGGCATCCCGCGGGAGCTGGAGGAGGCTGCCTGGACGCTTGGCTGCACGCGCCTTCAGGCGTTCCGCAGGGTGGTAATGCCGCTCGCCATGCCGGGCCTTGCCGCAACCGCGATCTTCGCCTTCATCGTGTCGTGGAACGAGGTCTTCGCGGCCACCATTCTCAGCCTCGAGAATCGGACGCTGACCGCGTTCCTGATCTCGGTCCTGGGCGAATCACCCCTCTATTTCAAGTTCGCCGGCGGGTTCTTCCTGATCGTCCCGGCCCTCGTCTTCATCTTCGCGATCCGGAAATACCTGTTCAGTCTTTGGGGCATCGCCAGCCGCTGAGCGGCCCGATATGGGAGAGGAGTTCCATGGCCGGCATCCGCGCCGAAAACATCCGGAAGATCTTCGGCACCTACGAGGCGCTGAAGTCGGTATCCCTCGAGGTGGCCGACCGGGAGTTCACGGTGCTGCTGGGACCATCTGGCTGCGGCAAGACGACCCTGCTTCGGATCATCGCCGGGCTGGAGACCCAGACGTCCGGTGAGATCAGGATCGGCGACCGGAACGTCTCCGGCCTGCCGCCGCGTCGACGGGGCATCGCCATGGTGTTCCAGAACTATGCCGTGTTCCCCCATCTCACGGTGTTCGAGAATGTCGCCTTCGGGTTGCGCATGAAGCGGGCGACGGCGGACGAGATCGATCGGAAGGTCCGGCGTGCCGCCGCCATGATGCATATCGAGCAGCTCCTGGAACGCTACCCCTCCCAGCTCTCCGGCGGCCAGCGCCAGCGCGTCGCGGTCGCCCGGGCGCTGGCCGTCGAGCCCGAGGTGCTGCTCATGGACGAGCCCTTGTCCAATCTCGACGCGTTGCTGCGCATGGAGATGCGGGCCGAGCTCAAGGGCCTGCTGCAGGAAACCCGGACGACGACGATCTACGTGACCCATGATCAGGTCGAAGCCATGAGCCTGGCCGACCGGATCGCCGTCATGCATGGCGGGCGGATCGTCCAGTACGACCGCCCGATCCGGGTCTACCAGGATCCGGCGACCGCCTTCTGCGGCGGCTTCATCGGAAGCCCGCCCATGAACTTCATCCGGACCCAGCCCGTCGAAGGGGGCGGCTACCGCATAGGGGGTGCGGCATTTCCCGGGCCGGCCGCGCCGGCCGGGGAGATCCTGTTCGGGATCCGGCCGGAGGATCTGATCGTTGAGCCGGAGAGCGGGCCCGGACTCATCGATGCCGAGGTCGGCGTCGTGGAACCGCTGGGTCCGCATCTCCTGCTGACGGTCAGGATCGACGGTCAGCCGGCACGGGTTACGGCGGCCCCCGATCTCGACATCCGCGTGGGAGAAACGATCCACCTCAGGCCGGGTCCAGGGCGGATCCGCTGGTTCGATCCCGCGACCGACCAGGCGATCCGCGAACCCGCCTGAAGAAGCAAGGAGACGGTCCATGCCAAAGACCATGGCCGACCGCGCCCGCGCCATCCTCCGCGGCAACGATCTGGGCGGCTACACCGTGCCGACCCGAAACGTCTATCCGTTTCAGTGGAACTGGGATTCCTGCTTGGTCGCGCTGGGCTGGGCGACCTTCGACGAGGCCCGCGCCTGGGCCGAGATCGAGAGCCTGTTCTCGGCCCAGTGGGACGACGGCATGGTCCCTCACATCGTGTTCCACCAGCCGGACCCCGGCTATTTCCCCGGCCCCGACGTCTGGCGCACCGGACGGACGCCGGCAACGTCGGGCATCACCCAGCCGCCGGTCGCGGCCACGATGGTCGCCAAGCTGGCCGAAGGCGCCCGCGACCGGGCGACGGCGAAGGCGGCGCTCCGGCGGCTGTTGCCGAAGCTGCATGCGTGGCACCGCTGGTTCCGAACCGCCCGGGACCCGAAGGGCCTGGGGCTCGTCGCCATCCTTCACCCCTGGGAATCGGGCATGGACAACAGCCCGGTCTGGGACGAGGCGCTTGCCCGCGTCGATACGACCGGGCTCGAGCCGGTCCTCGTGGAGCTGTCCGTGGGACGCTACGGCTCGCGGACGGTTCCCGCCTACCGCTCGAGCGGTGACGCGCTCCTGCCGGTGCTCCAGCTCGCCGACCTGGCGGAGC
>JAJUFW010000345.1 GCA_029263555.1 Alphaproteobacteria bacterium | reverse complement strand
GGGGAAGCGCTCATCGACTTCGTGCCGATGGCGGGGGCCGACGGCACGCCCGGCTATCGCCCGTGTCCGGGCGGATCGCCCTGCAACGTCGCGGTCGCGGTCAGTCGTCTCGGCGCCCCGGCCGGGTTCCTCGGCCGCATTTCGACGGATTTCTTCGGCGATCTGCTGATGGCCACATTGCGTGAGAACGGGGTCGACTGCAGCCTGGTCCGCCGGGCCGATCAGCCGAGCACGCTCGGCTTCGTCAGCCTGGACGAGCGGGAGCCCGACTACGCCTTCTTCTCGAACGGCGCGGCCGACCGCAGCCTTGAACCGGCGGACCTGCCAAAGCCGCTGCCGGCCGGGATCGCGTGCCTTCAGTTCGGATCGATCTCGCTGATGCAGGAGCCGGCCGCGACGACCCTCGAGACGCTGATGCGACGCGAGAGCGGGCGGCGGGTTCTGTCCCTCGATCCCAATGTCAGGCCCCGCCTGATCCCGGACCGCGAATCCTATCGCCGGCGGCTGGAGGACTGGATCGCGCTGGTCGACATCGTGAAGGTCAGCCGGGCCGATCTCGAATGGCTTTATCCTGGAATCCCAGCGGCAGAGGTCGCGACCCGCTGGTTCCGGACCGGGCCCGCCCTGGTGGTGGTCACCGGCGGGGAGGAGGGGGCCTTCGCGGTGAGCGCGACGGGGATTTCCCCGCCGGTCCGGGGCACTGCCGTGCAGGTGGTCGACACGGTGGGCGCCGGCGACACCTTCCATGGTGCCCTGCTGGCCTGGCTTTACCATGGCGGGCTGCTCAACCGCGACGATTTGAGGCGCCTCACCCCGGAGCAGGAGGTCGAGGCGCTTTCCTTCGCCAACAAGGCGGCTGCGATCACGTGCTCCCGCCGGGGCAACGATCCGCCGCGCATGGACGAACTGGAGCCATGACCATCAGGATCACGGACCTCGCGGTGCGGGACATCCGCTTCCCGACCTCGAAGCAACTGGACGGTTCGGATGCGATGAATCCGGATCCCGATTATTCCGCGGCCTATGTCGTGCTGAAGACCGACCGTCCGGAACTGGAGGGACACGGGCTCACCTTCACGATCGGCCGGGGAACGGAGATCGTGGCGGCAGCGGCCCGGGCGCTGGCATATCTGGTCGTGGGACAGCGCCTCGAGGATATCGCCGCCGACATGAGCGGATTCTGGCGCCACGTCACCGGCGACAGCCAGCTCCGCTGGATCGGGCCGGAGAAGGGGGCGATCCATCTGGCGACGGCTGCCGTGGTCAATGCGGTCTGGGACCTGTGGGCCAAGGCCGAGCACAAGCCCGTCTGGAAGCTTGTTGCCGACCTGAGCCCGGCGGAGTTCGTCCGTCTGGTCGATTTCCGCTACATCACGGACGCAATCACCCCCGACGAAGCCCGGGAACTGCTGGAGCGGCAGGCACCCGGCAAGGCAGCCCGCGAAGCGGAGATGCGGACCGCCGGCTATCCGGCCTATACGACGTCGGCCGGCTGGCTCGGCTACCCCGACGACAAGCTGCGCCGGCTGTGCCGGGAGGCGGTTGCCGCCGGATGGAAATACGTCAAGATCAAGGTCGGCGCCGATCTCGACGACGATATCCGCCGCTGCGCCATCGTGCGGGAGGAGATCGGCGTGGAGCGCCGGCTGATGGTGGACGCGAACCAGGCATGGGATGTCGACGCGGCGATTTCCTGGATGCATCAGCTGGCACCCTTCGATCCATGGTGGATCGAGGAGCCGACCAGTCCCGACGACATCCTGGGCCATGCGAGGATCCGGGCCGCGGTCCGCCCGATCGGCGTCGCGACCGGTGAGCACTGCCAGAACCGGGTCGTGTTCAAGCAGCTGATGCAGGCGGAAGGGATCGACTTCTGCCAGATCGATGCGTGCCGCCTCGGCGGCGTCAACGAGGTGCTGGCCGTGCTGCTGCTGGCGGCGAAGTTCGGGGTGCCCGTATGCCCCCATGCCGGCGGGGTCGGCCTATGCGAATATGTCCAGCACCTTTCCCTGATCGACTATATCTGCGTCTCCGGGCGGCTGGAAAACCGGGTCATCGAATATGTCGATCACCTGCACGAACATTTCCGGGACCCCGTGCGCATGGTGGGTGGCCGCTACATGCCGCCCGACGCCCCCGGCTATTCTATCGAGATTAAGCCGGAAAGCCTTCGCCGCTATGAGTTCCCGAACGGCCCGGCATGGTGCTAGGGTCCTCCTGCCTGTCCCGGGAGGGCTTCTTCATCAATCCAGAGAGATTTCGTGCTGGCACTCATTTTCAATATCCTCTGGCTGATCCTCGGCGGCCTGCCGATGGCGGCCGCGTGGCTTCTGGCGACGATACTGATGTTCGTCTCGATCGTCGGGATTCCTTGGGGACGCGCCTGCTTCAACATCTTCCTCTTCACGCTCTGGCCGTTCGGACGGGAGGCGATCGACCGGGAGGTGCTGACTGGCAAACCCGACCTCGGAACCGGTGTGCTGGGCGGCATCGGCAACGTCCTGTGGCTTCTGGTGGCGGGGATCTGGCTTGCCATCGGCCATGTCGTGGCTGCCATTGCCGACGCGATCACGATCATCGGAATCCCGTTCGCGATCCAGCATCTGAAGCTGGCCGGCGTCTCCCTCTGGCCGATCGGGAAGACGGTCGTGGACAAGGAGGTCGCAGCCGAGGCGCGTCGCCGCCGCGCCGCCGAGCAGGTCAGCGGGCTTCGCTCCTGACGTCCATCGTCCCGGCCCTCATGGCCTGATCCTCCAGGAGGCGGAGCATGTTCCGGGCCACGAGCCCGGAACTCTCCGCGTTCTGCCCGGTGACCAGGTTCTGGTCGACGGCCGAGAATGGCTGGAAGGGCGGTCCCTTCACGAATTCCGCGCCCAGGTCCCGCAGCCGGTCTTCGAGCAGGAAGGGCACGATACCGTCCAGGCCCACGGCGCGCTCCTCCTCATTGGTGAAGGCGTTCACGCGCCGGCCCTGGACAAGAGGCGAGCCGTCGTCCTTGGTGGCGCCGATCAACCCCGCCGGGCCGTGGCATACGGCGCCGATGACGAGCCCGTCGAGGAAGGCGCGGGTGACTAGGTCGGCAAGAGTCCGGCTTTCCGGGAAATCCCACATCGCTCCGTGCCCGCCGGGCAGGAACACGGCATCGTACCGGTCCAACCGGACCGAAGCGAGGGGCAGGGAGGAGACGATTTTCGCCCCGGCCGCCTGGTCGCCCAGAAGCCGTTCGACGCTGGCGGTACGCGTATCCTCGTTGCCGACGCTGCGCGGGTCATAGACGACCTCGCCGCCCCTGATCGACGCCAGGTCGACCTCGAATCCGGCATCGGCGAAGATCCAGTAGGGCATCGCCAGCTCCTCCAGCCATACCCCCGTCCTGTCCCCGGTATCCCCGAGCTGGTCATGCGAGGTCGATATGATCACGACGCGGGGCGGTTCGTGAAGCGGCGGCTTGTCATGCATGATGGGCGGCCCTTTGGGAAATCGAACCCGTAACCCGCCGCACCGCCGCGGGTTCCGGACCCTAGCGTCCGCCGTCGCCTTTGCCGCCGTAGTTTCCGCTCAGGAAGAAGTCCCATGCCCCATAGCCGGTCGCGCCGACGGCAAGCGCCAGCCATAGCGGATCCTGCTGCACCAGTTCGAAGGCAAGCCATGCCACGCAGGCGACCATCACCAGCAGGCGACGGTAAAGAGGGCGAAAGAAGGGATGCGGGGCAGGGCTCGACATCGCGATTTTGCGCAGTTGTTGAAAGTATTGCATAGTGCCCGCCCTCCATCGGCGCGGGAAGGGGTGGAACCCGCCCCCGCGACCCGTCTCGATACACCGCAAGGATCGATGCTGCTTCCCTCCGTCGACTACGCCGTCGAGGCGCCCCCCGCGCCGGGCACCCTGTCCGAAGTCGTGCCCGGAATCCTCTGGACCCGGATGCCCCTGCCGTTTGCGCTCGATCACGTGAACCTCTGGCTTTTAGCCGATGCGGACGGCTGGTGCGCCATCGATGCCGGCATCGCGACCGATCCCGTCCGGGAGCTCTGGGACGGAATTCTGGCGGGACCGCTGAGACAGCGGGGGCTGCGCCGGCTTCTCGTCACCCACATGCACCCCGACCATGTCGGGCTTGCGG
>JAJUFW010000274.1 GCA_029263555.1 Alphaproteobacteria bacterium | reverse complement strand
CGGCGCCTGGGTTCTCTACAAGATCGCGTCGGGAACCTGGCCCCGGCTGGTGAGCGCCTGGGAAACGTCGGAGTTCTTCGGGGCGATCGGCGTCTTCACGGCCCCGGTCTGGCCGTTCACCGCGACCATCGTGATCGGCTCCACGCTGGCGGCCCTGCAGTTCCTCCTGCTCGCCATCTCGGCGCTTCTGCGTCTGCGCCGGACCTCCGCCGAGCCGTGGCCGAGCTTCCTTCTGGCCGGAGGATTCGTCGCCGCCGCGGCTGCGGGGGGCGTCGTCATGATCCAGGGCGGGCTGTCACCGATCGAGGTCGGCTTTCTGGCCATCGCCGGCATGCTTCTCCTGGTCCTGATGGGGGTCCATATCGCGACCGGGCTCATCGTCCTGTCGTTCCTGGGCATCTGGGCGGTCCGGGGCAATATCGGCATCGCCGATCGGTCGCTTGTGCTCGCCGCGACGGGGTCGATCAGCTCCTACAGCTTCGGCGTGATTCCTCTCTTCATCCTGATGGGGCTGTTCGTCGACATCGCCAATGTCGGGCGCGATGCGTTCGGCGTGGCCGCCAGCCTCGTGAAGCGCCTCAAGGGCGGGCTGGGAATCGCGACCGTCGTCGCCAACGCCGTCTTCGCGGCGATCACCGGCAGCTCCATCGCGTCGGCCGCGGTGTTCACGCGGGTCGCGACACCGCAGATGATCCGGCACGGCTATACGACGCGCTTCTCCGTCGGCGTGGTGGCCGGAAGCTCGGTTCTCGGCATGCTCATCCCGCCCAGCCTGCTGCTGATCGTCTACGGCCTGATCGCCGAGGTATCCGTCGGCAAGCTGTTCCTGGCGGCGGTCATTCCCGGGCTGCTGCTGATGCTGGCCTATTCCGTCATGATCGCGGGCCTTGCGCATGCCGCCCCGGGCTTCGTCGGAAACGTCCGCCCGGCCGACAGCGTCGAGCCGGTTTCGCTGCGCGAACTTGCGACGAAGCTTCTGCCGATTCTGCTCCTGATCGCGGTGGTCCTGGGCGGAATCTATGCGGGCTACTTCACCCCGACCGAATCCGGGGCGGTGGGAGCCGCGGGCGGGTTTCTGATCGCCCTCTCGCGGCGAGCGCTCGATTGGCAGAAGTTCCGGCGGATTCTGCTGGAAACCGCGGAGATCTCCGCCTCGGTGCTGTTCCTCATCGTCGCGGCCAATCTCTACAGCCGGATGCTAACCCTGACGAACATTCCCCAGGGGATCGCCGAATGGATGGTGGCGGCGGACCTGGGGATGGCCGCCTTTCTCGCGATCTATCTCGTGATCCTGATCCTGCTCGGCATGTTCCTGGATTCGGTGTCGATCATGCTGATCCTGCTGCCGCTGATGCTGCCGGTCGTCGTGTCGCTGGGCGGCGATCTCGTCTGGTTCGGGGTCGTCACGACGATCGCGGTCGAAATCGGCCTGCTGACGCCGCCCTTCGGCCTTTCGGTCTATGTGGTGAAGGGAACGCTCCCGCCCGGAACCGCGAGCTTGAACGACATCTTCGCGGGCGCGTTCCCCTTCGTCCTGACGATGATCCTGGTGACCGTCATCGTCATGGCCTTCCCCTGGCTAAGCCTCGCCCTGCTCTGAGCGTCAGGTGCTGCGCGGGAGACCGGCCCGAAGCCGGATCATCGCTTCGGGTAGACGGCCAGGACCTCGATCTCTATGCGGGCGCCGGGGGTCGACAGCGAGTTCACGCAGACGGTCGTGCTGGCCGGCGACCAGTCGCCGAGAAATTCCTTCATGGTCGCGCTGACCAGTTCGATTTCGCGCATGTCGGTCAGGAACTTGGTGATCTTGACCGTGTCGGTCCAGGTAAGCCCCTCATGCTTCAGAATCCCCTCGATCGTTCGCATAGCGCGACGGACCTGCTCGCGAATGTCGTTCGGATGGTCGTGCTCGCTCCAGTCGTGCGGATGCTTGTGATAGAGCGGCGAAGGGGTCGCGCCGGAGATGAACAAGAGGTCGCCCGGCGCCTCCACACGGATGGCAGGGGCGTAGGGCATGTCGGCGACCCGATCGGGTTCGGTATGGATCTCCCCGATGCCCGGATTGGTCGGCGAGGTCCGGTAGGGTTTCGTTCTGGCCATGGTTCTCCTCCCTTTCGTCGTTGTTCGTGCGAACGTTTGCATAAAGATCTCACGAGCGCCTGTGACTGACAAGGTGCTCGACCTTCAGCCGGTGATTCCATCCCAGACCAACTTCAGGGACAGAAGGAACAGCGCCGCCTGCACGAGGTCGTAGAACAGCGCCTGGGGGATGACGCGGATGATGCGCGACCCGGCGTAGGCGCCGAACAGCGCCGCCGGCACGAGCAGGATGCCGAGCACGACATTGCCTTCGGAGAACTGGCCGAGCGACCAGTAGGGAATGAGCTTCGCGGCGTTGAGGATGGCGAAGAGGATGGTCGAGGTGCCGGCATAGACCAGCTTGTCCAGGCGCTGCGGGACCACATACATCTGGTAGGGCGGCGCACCGGCATGGGCGATGAAGCTGGTGAAGCCGGACATCATCCCGAACAGGATGCCGCGCGGCAGGTCCGCTTCCCGCGGGCGTATCTCCCGGCGCCGCCTGACGAAGCTGGTGACGCAGAACATGAGGCCGAGAATGCCGATGATCAGCACCACCAGCCGGTCCGAGACCACGGTGAAGGCTGCCCAGCCGACACAGACCCCGCCGATCCCGGCCGGCACGAGGACGAGCAGGTTCCGGCGGCTGAAATGATGCCGGTAGAGATAGATGCCGTAGATGTCCGAGACGACGTAGATCGGCAGGGTGAGCGCCGCGGCGGTGACGGGCGAGATGAACTGCGAGAGCAGCGGCACCGACAACATCGCCACGACCGGCAGCCCTCCCTTGGAAAGGCCGATCGTAAGGGCTGCTATAAGTGCGACGACAATGAAGCTGGGATCGGAACTGGGCAGGTCGAACATCTAGAGGATCGCGGTCCAATGACGGGCCCGTCCCGGGCGGACGGGATTCGGAAGACCGCTATCCTAGCCGCGCCGCTCGCGAAGATGCGGGTATTTCTCGGTAAGCAGCGAACCGAAATAGAAGGTCGGCCGGAAGGCGGGATGCGCGCGGATCTTCTCGAGCCACCCCGCGACCGCGGGGCGTTCCGCCCACATCCGGTGCAGTCCGATGTCGTCCATGCGGACGATCACGGGCATCAGCATGACGTCGGCAAGGCTGAGCGACTCGCCCATCAGCCAGGGGCCGCCGCCGTCCCGGAGCCAGCCGTCCATCCGTACGACCGCGCGCTCCAGCCGGCCCATCGCCTCATCCATCTGCTCCTTCGGAAATCCGGTCCGGCCCATGCTGAGCAGGAATTCGCGGCGCAGCGGCTTCGAATCCGCCAGCGCCCGGAACTCCTCCTCGGTCATCGACTGGAAGTGGGGCAGGAAGGCCAGGTTGTATGACGGAATGCGGATCGCGGCAGCGGGCACCTCGTCGGTATAGCGCATCATCGCGCGCATGCGGGCCCTCGAGACCGGATCGGCCGGGGTCATCGGTGCGCGGTCGGGAAAGACCTCGTCCAGATACTCCAGGATGACCGAGGAATCGGTCACGACGTTCCCGTCATGGACCAGGGTCGGAACGACCCCGTTCGGATTGAGCGCCAGATAGTCAGGCTTCAGCTGGTCCCCTTCGAAGAGGTTCAGCCTGACCTCCTCGAAGGAAAGGCCCTTGGCGTTCAGGGAGAACCTGACGCGCTGGCTGCACGTCGACTGCGGGGCGTTGTAGAGCACCAGGACGGTCATCGGAATTCGCCCTTTCAATCCCAGTCGAGGAAGCGGGGAAGTTTCTTCATCTTGGCGAGCGTGCCGACGATCCCGGCCGGGAAGAACAACAGCGTCACCACCATGATCACGCCGGTGACCAGCAGGTTGATCTCGCTCGCGCCCATGACGATGAGGGAGATCTCGTTGAAGGCGACGAAGACGACGGTGCCGACGACCGGGCCGGCGACGGTCCCCTTGCCGCCCAGGATGCACATCAGCACCAGGTTCGCGGCGACCAGGATGATCAGGAAGATGTTCGGGCGGATATAGGTCAGGTATTCGCCCCAGACCGCGCCGGCCACGCTGACGAAGAAGGCCGATATGGCGAAGGCCAGCGTCTTGTAGAGGCGGGTGTCGATCCCCGCGCTCTCGGCCTTGACCTCGTCCTGCGAGATGGCCCGCAGCCCCAGCCCGAACTTCGAGTGCTTGATCCGGTAGGAGCACCAGACGGTTACCGCGGCCAGCACCAGGAAGGCGTAGTAGTAGGGGATCTTCGCCCATTGCGGGCCGAGCCCGATCGGCGGCAGGGAAACGCCGTTGGATCCGCCGACGAAATGCCAGTTGTCGAACAGGATGCGGGCGACCATCAGCAGGGCGATGGAAGAGATGATGAAGGTCGGGCCGCGCATGCGCAGCGTGACGAGACCGATCAGGTACCCGATCGCGCCGGCGACGAGGCCCGCAAGCGGGGCCGTGATGATCGAGGAGATGCCGGTATAGGCCAGGATCATCCCGGAGAAGTAGCCGCCGATGCAGAAGAAGACGTTGTGCCCCAGGGAGATATAGCCCGTGTACCCGCCGAGGATGTTCCAGCTGGACGCCATCGCCGAATACATCATGGCGTAGAGCACCAGATGGAGGACGTAGTTGTAGCCGCCGCCGTTGAGCTGGATCAGCGGCAGCACCGCCAGTACGGCCAGCAGCGCCCACGGGAACCACTTCACGCGCTCGCGCCGGCCGGAGCTGGCGAGGCCGGCATTGTACTGGCGCCGGGCCGCAATGACGTCGCCGACGTCGT
>JAJUFW010000449.1 GCA_029263555.1 Alphaproteobacteria bacterium | reverse complement strand
TCTCGCTGATCGCCGCGAACGCCAGCCCCGGCGGCATCATCAGTGCCTTCTGCGAGCCCGCGATCACAACATCCACGCCCCACGCGTCCGTGCGCAGCACGTCCGCCGCCAGCCCGCTCACGCCGTCGACGACCAGCGGAAGCTGCGCGAGGTCGATGGAATCAAGAGAGGCCGAGACCTCGAAGGTCTGCGGATCCGCCGCAGCGGCACTCAGCTCGACGGCGGCCGTACCGCCGAACAGCGCCGCCTCGGACGTCGAAAGATCGAGTTTCCCGTCCTGGAGCCGCACCGTCACCCGGGTCGAACCGACTTCCGTGCCGCGCGCCCGGACGCCGGCCAGTTCGATGCCGATCTGGGCATCGGCGAGGCGGAGCGGCGACAGGTCGATTTCGGTCGGGCCGGCGTCGGCCGGCGTCCCGGTTCCGGCGCCGCCCGGCGCCGACGCTGGGGCCTGAGCCGGGGTCGCCGCGATCAGGCGATCGAGATCGAGCCGGGTCACCGCAAGGTCGCCGATGACGGTCGGCCGCGGTCCGTCGAGGGACGCCGCCAAGTCGCCCGTGACCTCGATATCGTCGACGCTCAGCTCCATCCCGCCGATCGCGACCCGGAGGGGGGTGGCGTCGACCGATCCGGCCAGTTCGACCCGGTCGACCGGCAGATCCGCCGGCAGACCGTCCGGCAGCCACCGTGAAAGCCCTGCGATCGACGGGACCGCAAGATTGAGATTGCCCTCAGCGGCAAGTCCGTCGTCATCGGAGGCCGAGCCTTCGAATGCCAGGGTCAGCGGCTCGGATCTCACCTCGACCCGGACAGGGGTCGCGCCCGTGTCGCTGCCGAGCAGCACCCCGGCATTGTCGACCGCCGCGGAAAGGTTGACGGTCTGATCGTTGAACCTGCAGCTTCCCTCCGCCGACATCGGACCGCCGAGATCGCCCAATTCGAGCGCGAGATCCACGTCCGAGGCGCTGAGGGCGAGGCCGCTGCGCTGATCGAGATAGCTCACCTCACCATCCTCGATCCGGACATCGCCGAGGGTCAGGCCGAGGCCGCCCCCGGCCTGGTCCTGCGCACCCGGTTCTTCGGCAGGGGCGGTCGAGGGAGCCGGCGTCTCCTGAAACTGCCAGTTCGGCCGGCCCGACGGATCGATCTCGAGCGCGATCTCCGGCCGGCGCAGCACGAACCGGTCGACGGCGATCTCGCCGCCAAGCAACGGCAGCAGGGCGACCTGCACATCCAGTTCCCCCAGCCGGACCATGTCCGGCCGGCTTGCCCCCTCCGGATTGCTGAGGCGGACCTCACTCAGGCGGACCGCAAGCTTCGGGAAGAACGCCAGCTCCACCGGTCCTTCGATCGCGAGATCGCGGCCGGTCCTGGCCTCGACCGCGGCCACGACCCGCCGTGTGATCACGTCAGTCGGCACGAGGAAGGGAATTGCCACGACCGCGACCACGATCAGCAGCACGAGAATTCCGAGACCGACAAGTATCTTCTTCATGTCTACGCCTGGACGTTCGAGACAGGGACCGGCATCACGGCCAAGCAGCTCCGCAAGCCGGGTGGGCGAGGAACGGGTCCGACTCGCGCGAGGGGAGCGGGCGATTAGGATGCCACCAGGATAAGGCAAAAATCGGGTCTTGGCTCGACCTGATCATCGCCGCGCTTGCAAATGGCGCGGCTGCTGGGTCACTCTCAGTCCCAACGTCCGCCGGGCCGGAGAGGGTTGACCGGCGACGGATAGGATGCGACTCAACCGTCCCGGCCGCCGATCTGCCGACGGAAGAGCCGGAGAACAGGGGAAGGCAAGTGAAGATGAACAACAGGATGATCGCGATTGCGGCGGGCGTCTCGATGCTGGCGTTGACCGGCACGGCCGGTGCGCAGACGCTTGTCTACTGCTCGGAAGGAAGCCCCGAGGGCTTCGCACCCGCACTCTACACCTCCGGCACCACATTCGACGCCACCTCCGAGGCGATCTTCAACCGCCTGGTCGAATTCGTCCGCGGCTCGACGGAGATCCGCCCGGCGCTGGCCGAGAGCTGGGAAATTTCGGACGACGGTCTGGAGTACACCTTCCATCTGCGCCGCGGCGTGAAGTTCCACAGCAACGACAGCTTCACCCCGACACGGGACTTCAACGCGGACGACGTTCTCTACTCGTTCAATCGCCAGTGGAAGCAGGACAATCCCTTCTACAGCCTGTCCGGCGGCACCTACGAATATTTCAACTCGATGGGCTTCCCGGCGCTGCTGAAGGACATCGTCAAGGTCGACGACTACACGGTCAAGTTCGTGCTGACCCGCCCGGAGGCCCCGTTCCTGGCGGATCTCGCCATGGACTTCGCCTCGATCATGTCGGCTGAACATGCCCAGGCCATGCTGGACGCCGGAACGCCGGAGCTGATCGACCAGCAGCCGGTCGGCACCGGGCCCTTCCGTCTCGTCGACTATCAGAAGGATGCCACCATCCGGTACGAGGCGTTCAGCGATTACTGGGGCGGCGAACAGCCGATCAAGCGCCTGATCTTCTCGATCACGCCGGACGCGTCGGTGCGCTTCGCCAAGCTGCAGGCCCGCGAGTGCCACGTCATGGCCTACCCCAATCCGGCCGACATCCCGGCGATGAAGGCCGATCCGAACCTGACGGTGATGGAGCAGGAGGGCCTGAACGTCGGCTATCTTGCGTTCAATACCGAAAAGAAGCCGTTCGACGACGTACGGGTCCGGCAGGCGCTGAGCTACGCCATCAACAAGCCGGCGATCATCGATGCCGTCTACCAGGGCGCGGGCGTCGCGGCGAAGAACCCGATCCCGCCGACCATCTGGTCCTACAATGATGCGGTCGAGGACTATCCCTACGACCCGGAACGCGCCCGTCAGCTTCTGGCGGAGGCGGGATATCCGAACGGCTTCGAGACCGATCTCTGGGCAATGCCGGTGCAGCGCCCCTACAATCCCAACGCCGCGCGGATGGCCGAGCTGATCCAGGCCGACTGGGCGGCTGTCGGGGTCAAGGCCAATATCGTGACCTATGAGTGGGGCGAGTATTTGGAACGTTCGCTGGCCGGCGAGCACCAGACCATCCTTCTCGGCTGGACCGGCGACAACGGCGATCCCGACAACTTCCTCAATACGCTGCTCGGCTGCGACGCCGCCAAGGACGGGG
>JAJUFW010000023.1 GCA_029263555.1 Alphaproteobacteria bacterium | reverse complement strand
GGGGCCCGCCCGATGCGACGCCGGGCCGCAAGCCCGGCGTTTGACCTGGGTGGGCTTTGCGGCCATATAGGCGCCATTCCTGAACAAGGGCCGTCGATCAGCGGTGACCACACTCGCCTCTTCCACCCCGGCCGCACGGGGCGCTTCCGATACCCGAGCCGTCGCCTATTGGCTGCTGTTCTGCGCCGCCATGGTGTTCGCCATGGCCGTCATCGGCGCGATCACGCGACTGACCGAAAGCGGCCTTTCCATGGTCGAGTGGGAGCCGCTCATCGGTGCCATCCCGCCCCTGAACGAGGCCGAGTGGCAGAGGGTCTTCGACCTCTATCGACAGACCCCGGAATACCGGCTGAAGAACTTCGGAATGGATCTCGCCGGGTTCAAGGAAATCTTCTTCTGGGAATGGTTCCACCGCCTGTGGGGCCGGCTGATCGGCCTGGTGTTCGCCCTGCCGCTGATCTGGTTCTGGCTGTCCGGGCGCCTGGCGCGCGCCCGGATCGCGGCCCCGGGGCTCGGCTGGAAGCTGATCGGCCTGTTCTTCCTGGGCGCCGCCCAGGGCGCGCTCGGCTGGTACATGGTCATGAGCGGTCTCGTCGACCGCCCCTCGGTCAGCCACTACCGGCTTGCCGCCCATCTGGGCCTCGCCTGCCTGATCTATGTGCTGCTGCTCTGGCTTGCCGTGGATCTGCTCCGGCCCGCCGCCGCGGGAGAGCGCGAACGCGGCGCCGCCCGGGGGCTCCTGGTCCATGCCTGGATTACAGTGGCCATGGTCTCCATCACCATGGTCTGGGGGGCGTTCGTCGCGGGGCTGGACGCCGGAGTCGTCTACAACACCTTCCCCCTGATGGATGGTCGCTTTCTGCCGCCGGAATCCTGGACCCTCAATCCCTGGTGGCTGAATGCTCTCGACAACACGGCGCTTGTCCAGTTCATGCACCGCTGGCTCGCCGTCTCGACG
Source organism: Alphaproteobacteria bacterium (assembly GCA_029263555.1). Classification (GTDB taxonomy): domain Bacteria; phylum Pseudomonadota; class Alphaproteobacteria; order DSM-16000; family Inquilinaceae; genus JAJUFW01. Next base: position 13,059 of record JAJUFW010000023.1, on the reverse strand, counting down.
GCGCTTGTCGCCATCGCCCTCAGCTTCAGGGGGTTCCGCCCCGGCGCGCCGGAGTCGCTCCGGAAGATTGCGGGCGCGCTCGGCGTCATGGTCGTCGTCCAGGTTCTGCTGGGCGTCTCGACCCTCCTCCTTGCCGTCCCCGTGCCGCTCGGGGCCGCCCATCAGGCGGGCGCCCTGGCGGTTCTGGGCCTCGCCGTCCTGATGGTCCGAGAGGCGAAGCGGTAGCAGGCGCCCCGGATCTTCCGGCGGCCCGCGCACCTCTTTCCATTCGGGAAATCTTATTTACTGGAGCTGCGCCTCGGCGTTACCGTGGCCGGCAAAGGCGGCACGCATGATGCGCAAAGCCGTCCCGCCGGAACCGGCGGAAGATAACCCGGGAACAGACGAGGCAGCGCGAGATGATTCAGATCAGACCGTTGTTTGCGCGTGCGACCCTGGCCGCTGCGCTGGTTGTCGGTACCGTGTCGGCCGCCGAGGCCGAAACCATTTTCCATCGCGGCAACGGTTCGGAGCCGGAGACGCTGGACCCCGGGCTTTCGACCGGCGTGCCCGAACATCACATCCAGATGGACGTGTTCGAGGGCCTGGTCGCCCCGGGTCCGGATTCCGAACCCATTCCCGGCGTCGCCGAAAGCTGGGAAATCGGCGATGACGGGCTGACCTACGTCTTCCACCTGCGTGAGAACGCGAAATGGTCCGACGGCTCGCCTGTCACCGCGGAGGACTTCGTCTATGCCTGGCGCCGTCTCGTTAATCCGGAGACCGCGGCCGACTATGCCTATTTCCTCTGGCCGGTCAGGAACGGAAAGGCGATCAGCGAGGGCAATGCCGAGCCGGAAGAGCTGGGCGTGGAGGCGCGTGACGAGAAGACCTTCGTCGTCACGCTGGAAGCACCGGCCCCCTATTTCATCGACATGCTGACCCATCATTCGACCTACCCCGTTCCCAAGGCGGTGGTGGAGGAGTTCGGCAACGAATGGACGCGGCCGGGCAACATCGTCAGCAACGGTGCGTTCCGCATAACCGAATGGGTGCCGCAGAGCCACATCAAGGCCGTGCGGAACGAGCATTTCCATGCCGCCGACGAGGTCAAACTCGACGCCGTCGTGTACTACCCGACCGAGGATCGGGAGGCCGAGCTGCGGCGCTTCCGCGCCGGGGAGCTGGACTACACCTACGACGTCCCGGCGCAGCAGATCCCCTGGATCCAGCAGAACATGCCGGACCAGTTCCGCAACACCCCCTATCTCGGCACCTATTTCTACGCGTTCAACGTGACGGCCGAGCCGTTCAAGGACAATCCGGCGCTGCGCAAGGCCCTGGCGCTTGCCATCGACCGGGACATCCTGACCGAGAAGGTGACCCAGGGCGGGGAGATTCCGGCCTATGGCTGGGTGCCTCCGGGCATGGAAGGCTATCAGCAGCAGCAGCTCGAATGGGCGTCCTGGACCCAGGAGCAGCGGAACGAGGAGGCGAAAAAGCTGTTCGCCGAGGCCGGCTACGGCCCTGACAATCCACTGACGGTCGAGATCCTCTACAACACCGACGACAACCATCGGAAGATCGCGATCGCGGTCGCCGGCATGTGGAAGCAGGTCCTGGGGGACGTCAATGCGACGCTGCGGAACGAGGAGTGGAAGGTCTATCTGGAAACCCGCGACCAGTTGCAGTTCCAGGTCGTCCGCGCCGGCTGGATCGGCGACTACCGGGACCCCTATACCTTCCTGAGCTACCTGCGAAGCGATATCGGCGAACAGAATCCCTCCGGCTACAAGAACGCCGACTATGATCGGCTGAACGACGAGTCGACGGTCGAAACCGATGCGGAGAAGCGGATGGCGATCATGGCCGAGGCCGAGCGCATCCTGCTGGCCGATCTTCCGATCATGCCGATCTACTTCTATTCGCAGCAGCACATGGTCGCGGATCACGTGAAGGGCTGGGAGCCCAACATCATGGACTACCACCCCTCCCGCTTCATCACCGTCGAACGCTGATCGCCCCAAGGCCGCGAACCCGAATGTGTCCCCCTTCCCGGCCGGGAAGGGGGCATGGGAGCGATCTGCGCGACCGGAACGTTTAGCATTGACCGCGCCTGTCAGGGATTAGGGCAGTGTTGAGCTATGCGATCAGGCGCCTGTTGGGTGCGATCCCGACGCTTTTCCTGATCATCACGATCGCCTTCTTCATGGTTCGCCTGGCGCCCGGCGGGCCCTTCGATTCCGAGCGCCGGCTGCCGGCGGAGATCGAGGCCAATCTCCGGGCCAAGTACAACCTGGACGACCCGCTCGTCGTCCAATACCTGCACTATCTGGGCGACGTGGTCCGGGGCGACTTCGGCCCCTCCTTCAAATACAAGGACTTCAGCGTCAACGACCTGATCTGGCAGGGTTTCGCCATCTCGGCCCAGATCGGCGGGCTCGCGATCGCCGGGGCCCTCATTCTGGGGCTGGCCTTCGGCACGCTGGCGGCCTTGCGGCAGAACAGCGCCGCCGATTACGGCGTCATGGCCGCCGCGATGACCGGGATCACCATTCCGAACTTCGTCATGGCGCCGCTCCTGACCCTGGTGCTCGGCATCTATCTCGGGCTCCTTCCCGTCGGAGGATGGGGCCAGGTCCGCCATATGGTCCTGCCGGTGGTCGCGCTCGGCCTACCCCAGATCGCCTATGTCTCGCGCATGACGCGGGCCAGCATGATCGAGGTGCTGCGGTCGAACTATATCCGCACGGCCCGGGCCAAGGGGCTGCCCGAGCGGATCACCATCCTGCGCCATGCCATGCGTGCCGCGATCCTGCCGGTCGTGAGCTATCTGGGCCCGGCCGCCGCCGGGATCATCACCGGCTCCGTGGTCATCGAGCAGATCTTCGGGATCCCGGGCGTCGGCCGCCACTTCGTTCAGGGCGCCCTCAACCGCGACTACACGCTGGTGCTGGGCGTGGTCGTCTTCTATGGCGCCCTCATCATCCTGTTCAACCTGATCGTCGATCTCCTGTACGGGATGCTCGACCCTCGGGTCCGGTACGACTGAAGGGGGAGGAATGCTGCAGCAGGACGCCTCGGCCGCCCACCCGAACCAGCCGATACCCGGCGGCGGCGCGCCGGTCGTCAAGGGCCGGAGCCTCTGGGCGGATGCCTGGCGCCGCCTCTTCCGGAACCGGGCGGCGGTGGCTTCGATGGTCATCCTCGGGCTGATCGTCCTCGTCTGCGTCGCGGGCCCGTGGTTCGTGCCATACGAGGTCGACGAGATCTTCTGGGATGCCTTCACCGCGCCGCCCTCCGAGGCCCACTGGTTCGGCACCGACGCCAACGGGCGCGACCTGTTCATCCGCGTCCTCTACGGCGGTCGCATCTCGCTGATGGTCGGGCTGGTCGCAACCCTGGTCAGTCTCGTGATCGGCGTCACCTACGGGGCGACGGCCGGATATTTCGGCGGCCGTATCGACGACGTGATGATGCGCGTCGTCGACATGCTCTATTCGCTGCCCTTCATGTTCTTCGTCATCCTGCTGATGGTCTTCTTCGGCCGGAACATCGTGCTGATCTTCGTCGCGATCGGCGCGGTCGAATGGCTGGACATGGCGCGCATCGTCCGCGGCCAGACGCTCAGCCTCAAGCGGAAGGAGTTCATCGAGGCGGCACATGCCGGCGGCGTCAGCGCCTTCAACATCATCCGCCGCCACATCATTCCGAATACGCTGGGGCCGGTCGTCGTCTACATGACCCTGACGGTGCCCAAGGTGATCCTGCTCGAAAGCTTCCTGTCCTTCCTGGGACTCGGCGTGCAGGAGCCGATGACGAGCTGGGGCGTGCTCATCTCCGACGGCGCCACCAACCTGGAGGTCGCGTCCTGGATGCTGATCTTCCCGGCCGTTTTCCTGGCCCTCACGCTCTTCTGCCTCAACTTCATCGGAGACGGTATCCGTGATGCCCTCGACCCTCGGGACCGCTGACGTGCCGGCCGGGGCGGATGCCGGGACGGCGCAGGCGCCCGCCGTCCTGGAGGTCGCGAACCTCGTGACCCGCTTCGCGTCCCCCGACGGCGAGGTCTCGGCCGTCAATGGCGTGAGCTTTACCGTGGGGCAGGGGGAAACCCTAGGCATCGTCGGCGAGAGCGGCTCAGGCAAGAGCCAGATCTTCATGTCGGTCATGGGGCTTCTGGCCGCGAACGGCCGGGCCACGGGCAGCGTCCGCTACCGCGGGCAGGAGATACTGAACCTTCCCCGGGCGCGGCTGAACCGCATCCGCGGGTCCAGGATCTCGATGATCTTCCAGGATCCGATGACGTCCCTTAATCCCTATCTCCGCATCTCGCGCCAGATGACGGAGGTGCTGGTCCACCACAAGGGCATGACCGCGAGCGCCGCTCTCGAAGAGGCGATCCGGATGCTCGACCTCGTGCGCATTCCGGAGGCGCGGCGGCGCGTCCACATGTATCCGCACGAATTCTCCGGCGGCATGCGCCAGCGCGTGATGATCGCCATGGCGCTTCTGTGCCAGCCCGATCTCCTGATCGCGGACGAGCCGACGACCGCGCTCGACGTCACGGTCCAGGCGCAGATCCTGGATCTCATGCGCGATCTGAAACGCGAGTTCGACACCTCGATCATCATGATCACCCATGACCTGGGCGTCATCGCCGGGCTTTCGGACCGGGTGCTGGTGATGTATGCCGGCAGCATAGTCGAATCCGGCCCGGTCCGGGACATCTTCTACAATCCTCAGCATCCCTATACCGAGGCGCTGCTGAAGAGCATGCCCCGCCTGGACGACGACATCCTGGGCGAGCTGCCGACGATCGCCGGCCAGCCGCCCAATCTTCAGCACCTGCCGACCGGCTGCCCGTTCCGCCCGCGCTGCGTTCATGCCTTCGACCGCTGCGTGACCGATGCGCCGGCCCTGGAACCCTTCTACCGGGGGCGCGCCAAAGCCTGCCATCTGGAGGCCCTATGACGGAAACCGCCGCTCGATCCTCGAAGGCGCCGCTTCTGTCCGTGCGCGATCTCCGGGTGCACTTTCCGATGCCGGCTCGGGGCATCCTGTCCCGCCGCAGGGATTATCTGAAGGCGGTCGACGGGGTCAGCTTCGACGTCCGGCCCGGCGAGACGCTGGGCGTGGTCGGCGAAAGCGGCTGCGGCAAGTCCACCCTCGGCCGGGCCATTCTCCAGCTCATCCCGCCGACCTCCGGGCAGGTGGTCTGGCTGGGAGAGGACATGGCCAGCATGTCCGAGCGGGAGATCCGGGCGAAACGGCAGGACATGCAGATCATCTGTCAGGATCCGCTGGCCTCGCTCGACCCGCGCATGACGGTGGGCGACATCATCGCCGAGCCCTTGAGGACCTTTCATCCCCGCATGTCCAGGGACGAGCAGCGCCGTCGCGTGGACGAGATGATGGCCCATGTCGGCCTGGTCCCCGAGATGGTCAACCGCTATCCGCACGAGTTTTCGGGCGGCCAGGCGCAGCGCATCGGCATCGCCCGGGCGATGATCCTGCGTCCCAAGCTGATCGTCTGCGACGAGCCGGTATCCGCCCTCGACGTCTCGATCCAGAGCCAGATCCTGAACCTTCTGAGGAGGCTTCAGCGGGAATTCGACCTCTCCCTGATCTTCATCAGCCACGACCTCTCGGTCGTGCGCTACATCAGCCACCGCATCATCGTGCTCTATCTGGGCAAGGTGGCGGAGATGGCGGACCGGGACGAACTCTACGGCAATCCGCGGCATCCCTATACCCAGGCGCTGATCTCCGCGGTGCCGCTGCCGGATCCGGACGCCGAGCGGGCGAAGGAGAGGATCGTCCTCTACGGCGACCTGCCGAGCCCGCTCGATCCGCCGTCCGGCTGCTATTTCAGGACTCGCTGCCCGAAGGCGACCGACCACTGCGCCCGGATGGCGCCGGACCTCTACGATGTCAGCCCGAGACACAGGGCCGCCTGCCATTACTGGGACCAGCCGACGCCGACGCGGGAGCATCCGGAGGCGGGCGTGGTCGGGGCCGAGGGGCTGACCGGCCGGGCGCAGAGCTGAGCGGGCATCAGGAGACGAGCGCGAAAGGCAGGGAGGCGACCAGCAGGCCCGCCAGGACCAGGTTGACGATCCGGTTCCATCGCGGGTTCCGGAAGACTTTCGTGAGCGTTGCGCCGGCCGAAAGCCACGCCAGGCTCACCGCGACGACGATCATGAACAGGATGCCCGTCTTGAGGGCGAGATCGGCTGCGGCTTTCCCCTCCACCAGCACGAAGCCCGAGAATAGGGCCGCCATCGCCGCGTAACCCTTAGGGTTGGTGAGCGAAAGGACCGCGCCTGCGGCGAGGGATGGCCTGTTTCGGTGGTCCCGTTCCGGCGAAAGCGGCGGGGCGGTCGCGATGCGGACGGCAAGATAGAGGAAATAGGCGGTCATCAGCACGGCGACGACCGGCGCCGCGCCCGGGAGCGACCGGACGAGGGCGGCCGCGCCGGTTGCCGCGCTTGCCATGACGGCGATCATGCCCAGTACGATCCCGGTCAGGTAACGGGCGCCGCCGCGGGCGCCATAGGCGGCACCGGTGGCGGCCAGGCTGAGCGTTGCCGGGCCGGGGCTTCCGGCAAGCGCAAGACCGGCGAGGACGAAGCCGGGCAAGTGGTCCATCTTGGCACTTTCCGCCTGTCGAGCAGGCATGGCGCTTCTGGTATAAGGTTCATGTCTACGTTAGGCGAAGGCAGGACGCCGGGTCTTGAACGGTCGTGACGGCCGGGCCCGTCGGCCGCGAATGCGGGAGCCAGGGAAATGGTCGCCAAGGAGGACAGCATCCGGTTCGGGGCCGGTGCGACCGGGATCGAGCGCCTGGAGGCCCGATTTCGGGGGAAGGGGCCGGCCTTCGCCCTGCACAGGCACGACACCTATGCGATCGGCATCACGCTGGCCGGCGTTCAGAGCTTCAACTTCAGGGGACAGCGCTGGCACTGCCTGCCGGGCCAGTGCCACGTCCTGCACCCGGACGAGCTTCACGATGGCGGCGCCGGGACGGAGGAAGGCTTCGCCTACCGCATCGTCTATGTCGATCCCGCCCTGGTCCAGGAAGCGATCGGCGGCGGCTCGCTGCCCTTCGTGCCCGATCCGGTCGTCGACGCCCATCGGCTGCCGGAGCGCGTCGCGTCGGAGATCTGGGACCTGGAGGACGAGCTTGACGATCTGACCCGGACGGGGCTGGTCGTCGCGCTCGCCAATCTGCTGGTCGGTGCGTCGCCCGGGCGCCCGAGACGGCCGGCTGCCCCGCTGGCCCTTGACCGCCTGCGAAGGGTGCGCGACCTCATTGCGGCGGCGCCGGCGGAATGCCACTCGATGGCGGAACTGGAAGCGCTTTCGGGCCTCGACCGGTGGACGCTGGCCCGGCAGTTCCGCGCCGCCTTCGGCACCAGCCCCAGCCGCTTCCGGACGCTGCGACGGCTGGACCGGCTGCGTTCGATGGTGAGGGACGGGATGGGCCTGGCGGAGGCGTCAGCGGCCGCCGGATTTGCCGATCAAAGTCATATGTCGCGACAGTTCAAGCGCGCCTACGGTCTGACCCCGGCGCGGTGGGCGGCCGCCCTGGCCTGACCGTATCCAGCCGTCCGGGCTGGGACGGGGACGGACCGCCATCGTCCGGTCGGCCGGGAACGATCCCTGTGGCGGGGCCCGGCGGGAAGAGATAGTTCCACACTTGATGCAAATGCATTTATTACTTTCAGAAAGTTGCGGGCGGCTTCCGCCGCTCGATCCGCGAGGAACATTCAGGAAGGTTTCATGGGCGACCGCCGCGTTACGATCGACTGGCCGACGCTGACCCGGACGCTGCGTCCGGAGAACAGCCCCGGCTTTCTGTTGTGGCAGGTGACCAATCAGTGGCAGCGGCGCATGCGGGCGACGCTGGAGCCCCTCGGCCTCACCCATGTGCAGTTCGTGCTTCTGGCCGGGCTCGCCTGGCTGGAGCATAAGGAGGGGGCGGTCAGCCAGGCCCGTCTTGCGCAGTTCTGCAAGACCGACGCCATGATGACCTCCCAGGTCGTCCGCACGCTGGAGAAGGCCGGGCTCATCATCCGCTCGTCCAGCGAGCAAGACGCCCGGGCGAAGGCGCTGAAGGTCACCGAGGCCGGGGCCGAGCGCCTCAACCAGGCGATGCCGGCCATGCTGGAGGCCGATGCCGCGTTCTTCCGGCCGCTGCAGGGCGGCACGGCCGAGGCGGTGGCGATCTTCCGCAGCCTTCTGAGCGGCCAGGGGCGCTGAGGCGCGCCCCGCCGAATCAGCGCACGAGGACGCTGACCGCCTCGACCAGGTTCTCCCGCGGAATCCGCATCTGGGCGCCGGACGCCAGGTCCTTCACCGTCAGGCTGTTCTCCGCGAACTCGGAATCGCCGGCGACCACGGCGACGCGGAAGCCCTTCCGGTCGGCGTATTTCAACTGGTCACCCAGCCGTTTCGGTTCGGTATAGACTTCGGTGTCGATGCCCGCCCGGCGCAGTTCGGAGGCAAGCGCCAAATAGTCCGCCAGGAAGCGCCGGTCCATCGTGGTGACCAGGACCGTTGCCGGGGTCTGCGCTCCCGGCTTCAGAAGGCCCGCATCGAACAGCCGGGACAGAAGCCGCGTCAAGCCGATCGAAATGCCGACGCCGGGCAGGTTCTGGCGGGTATAGTTGGACGCAAGGTCGTCGTAGCGCCCGCCGGAGCAGATGCTGCCGATCTCCGGATTGTCGACCAGCTGCGTCTCGTAGACGGTCCCGGTGTAGTAGTCGAGCCCGCGGGCGATCGTGAGGTCGATCCGCCAGACGTCGTCAGGCATGCCGAGCGCCCGCAGCCCGGCCGCCACCTCGGACAATTCGTCGACGCCGCGGCGCAGCGTCTCGGACCCGTCCATGCGGCGAAGCGCGTCGAGGTCGGGCGCCGTCGTCAGGAGCTCCAGCAGCGCGCGCGCCCTGTCCGCCGCCATGCCGGCGTCGGAGATCAGCTCGTTCGCCACCTTCTCTTCGCCGATCTTCTCCAGGCTGTCGATGGCCCGGAGCGCCGCCTGGTAGCGGTCCTGCGGCACGCCGTGGATCTCCAGAAGCCCCTGCAGGACCTTGCGGTTGTTGATCCGGATCACGAAGCGGCCGATCCCGATCTGGCTGAAGATCGAGTGGATGACGCAAGGGATCTCGGCATCGTTCAGCGCGCTCAAGGAGCCGTTGCCGACGATGTCGATGTCGCACTGGTAGAATTCGCGGAACCGGCCGGCCTGCGGCCGCTCGCCGCGCCAGACCTTCTGGATCTGGTAGCGGCGGAACTGAAAGGAGAGCTGGCTGTTGTGCTGGGAGACGTAGCGGGCCAGCGGCACCGTCAGGTCGAAATGGAGCGCCATTTCGGTCGACGGATCCTCCCCTTCGCCGGCGGCGAGGCGCGACAGCGCGTAGATCTCCTTCTCGACGATCCCCTTGGCCGTCAGGATTTCCTTGCGTTCGACCGCGGGGGTCTCGATGGGCGTGAAGCCGAAGCGCTCGAACTCGCGGCGGATGATCCGCAGCAGACGCTCCTCTACCAGCTTCTGCTCTGGCAGCCATTCGGGAAAGCCGCTGATCGGCTGGGGCTTGATGATCTGCTTGTCGGACACGGGAGGAAGGCCGCTCACCGATGGATGGGAGCCTATCGTTTAGGGAGATTGCGCCGCGGACGCAACCTCCTGCACACTTCCCCGATGGACGGCATCGGAGGAAGAAACATGGGCGACGGCCCCAGGCGCGAATTCATCGAGACGGAAGCCGGTGCGATCCATGTCGCCGTCGCGGGCGAAGGACCGCCGCTCCTGCTCCTGCACGGGTTCCCGCAGACCCATGTGATGTGGTTCCGGATCGCGCCCGCCCTGGCGGAGGATTTCACCGTCGTCATGCCCGATCTGCGCGGCTATGGCGACAGCGCGAAGCCCGCCGGCGATCCCGCGCACGAGGCCTATTCCAAGCGCTCGATGGCGGCGGACCAGGTCCAGGTCATGGAGGCGCTGGGCTTCGACCTCTTCCAGGTGGTCGGCCACGACCGGGGGGCGCGCGTCGCCCATCGCATGGCGCTCGACCATCCGGAACGGGTCCGCCGGCTCGCGCTCCTGGACATCCTGCCGACGCTGACGGTATTCGAGCAGGTGAACAGCCGGATCGCGCTCGACTACTATCACTGGTTCTTCCTGGCCCAGCCCGCCGACCTGCCGGAGCGCATGATCGGTGCGGATCCGGATTTCTACCTGCGGCGGACGATCGCGTCCTGGTGCGGCACCGAAGGGGCGATCGCGGACGAGGCCATGGGCGAATATCTCCGCTGCTTCCGCGATCCGGCGGCGATCCATGCGGCGTGCGAGGACTACCGCGCCGGCGCCACCATCGATCTGGAGCACGACCGTGCCGACAGGAAAGCCCGGATCCGGTGCCCGACCCTGGTCCTCTGGGGCGACCGGGGGCTGGCAGGGGCCGGCCCCGACGTGCTCGCGATCTGGCGGGAAAAGGCGGAGGACGTTCGCGGCCACGCGCTCGACTGCGGCCACTTCCTGGCCGAGGAGCGGCCGGCCGAAACCTACGAGGCGCTGATCGCCTTTCTCGACCGGGACGCGGCCGGCTGAGCGCCGGAGCGGCTCCGCGGCCGCTTCAGTCCGGTTTCCCGAACAGCCTGATCAGCGCCGAATGGTCGAGGTCCCCTTCGCCGCGATCGGCGAGCCTCTGGTAGAGGGCGCGGTTCAGCTTCAGCGCGGGCAGATCGAGGCCGCAGGCGGCGGCCAGTTCGTCCGCCTGGCGCAGATCCTTAAGCTGGGTCGCAACCTTGGCGCCGGGGCGGAAGTCGCCCTCGATCATGCGCCGGCCGTGAAGCTCCATGACCCGGCTCCAGGCGAAGCCGCCCTCCAGCGCCTCGCGGACTCGGGCCGGATCGGCGCCGGCCGCTTCGGCCAGGGTCAGGGCTTCGGCGACCGCGCCGATGGTCAGCCCGACGATGAGCTGGTTCGCAGCCTTGGCGATCTGGCCGGCGCCCGTCTCCCCGACATGGGTGATGCGCTGGCCCAGGACCCGGAAGACCGGCAGGGCGCGGGCGAAGGCCGTCTCGGTGCCGCCTGCCATGATCGTCAACGTCGCCGTCTCGGCGCCGATCTGCCCGCCGGAAACCGGGGCGTCCAGATAGTCGCCGCCCGCCGCCCGCACCAGCGCGGCCAGCCGGCGCGTCGCCGGAACCTCCGTCGTGCCCATGTCGATGACCAGGCTTCCCGGACGCAAGCCCTCGATGACGCCCTCCGGGCCGGTCAGGACCGCCTCCACGGCCGGGGTGTCGCTCACCATCAGGATGATCGTGTCTGCGGCCCGGGCGACCGCGCGGGGCGTCTCGGCGGGCTCCAGCCCGGCGGCGACCAACGCCTCGACGGGGCCGCGGCTGCGGTTGTGCACGGTGACCCGGGCGCCGGCCCGGTGCAGGTTGAGCGCCATCGGCCGGCCCATGAGGCCGAGGCCGATCACGCCCGCATCGAGGCCCGTGAGATCGGTCATGTCGGTATCCTGACTAAAGGGTGCGGTGCCGTGCCCGGGCGCCGCGCTCGATCGCGGCGGCGCAAAGCCGGTCGATCTGCAGGCGGTGGCGCAGAAGCTCGAGCAGGCGCAGCTCTTCCTGGCTGGCCGTGCCGTCCGCCGCGATCACGTCGCAGGCGATCGCATAGGCGGTCTCGCGCAGGGGTTCCGGCAGGGCGGCTGCGATCGCCGCCAGCGCCTTCTCCAGCCCGTCTTCGTCGCTGAGCAGCCTGACCGTGTCACGGGTCAACTGCTCCAGCCGGTCCTTGTCGAAGCTGCGGAAGACGGGCAGGTAGCTCACCATGTCACTCAGCGTTCGGACCTGCCGGTCGGTCATGTCGCCGTTCGAAGCGGCGGCGAGAACCATGGTATAGATGAGCGCGCCGTGAGCATCGGTCATGTGGCCTTCAGCTCCTGCTTCCCGGGTGAGATAGGCATTTGGCGTGACGCCAGCGGGATCGTCAAGCGGCCCGCACGGCATGCCGGCCGGCTCCGCCCCTGACATTAGGATCCGGCCATGTCCATGGTTCTCGACGTCTCCCTGCCGGTCTTCGCGATCATCTTGGCGGGGTATCTTTTGGGCCGCGCCGGCCTTCTGGGACAGGCCTCGTCCGAGGCGCTCAACCAGTTCGTCTACTGGATCGCGCTGCCGCCGCTCCTCTTCCTGGCTATGGCCGGTGCGTCGCTCGGCGAGATCCTCCACTGGCCCTTCATCGGCGCGTTCCTCGGCAGCATCCTGATTATCTGGGGGGCCGGGATCGGCATCGGCGCGCTCCGTTACCGGCCCAAGCCCGCCGTTCTGACCATGCAGGGCATGAACGCCAGCTTCTCCAACACCGGCTACATGGGCATTCCGCTGTTCGCCGCGGCGTTCGGCGACGCCGGGTTGGCGCCGGCGTCGCTTGCGACGGTGATCATGAGTGCGGTCGCGGTCGGAATCGCAGTCGTCGCCCTTGAACTGACGGCATCCGACCGGTGCGGCCTCGGCCGGGCGATCCTGGACGCCGTCCTGGCGCTCGGGCGCAATCCTCTCGTCGTCTCGTCGGTCCTGGGGATCGCCTGGTCGGAAACGGGCGTGCCCCTGCCGACGCCGGCCGCCAATCTGTGCGAACTCCTCGGCGCCGCGGCCAGCCCGTGCGCCCTCTTCGCGATCGGCCTGTTCCTGGCGGGCCGGCCGCTCGCCGCCGATCTCGGCGAGGCGGTCTGGATCAGCGTCCTGAAGCTCGTCGGACAGCCGCTCGTCTGCTGGGGATTGATCCAGACCGTGTTCCCCATGGATCCGTTCTGGTCAGCCAGCGCCGTCCTCCTCGCCGCACTGCCCACCGGCGCCCTGACCTTCGTCGTCGCCCAGCAATATGGCGTCCATGTCGAGCGCACCTCGTCCGCGATCCTCGTCTCCACCGTCCTTTCCGTAGTCACGGTATCGGCGGTCCTGGCGGCCTACGGTCCGCTGCTCCCGCATCCCTGACCCTGCCCTACGCGGCCGTCGCGCCCGCGCCGCCGTTACCGATCGGCCCGTTGTTCGTTATAGCATCGG
>JAJUFW010000720.1 GCA_029263555.1 Alphaproteobacteria bacterium | reverse complement strand
GGTCAGACCGTCAGCACCGGCGATATCGCCGGCGGCGTGAAGTCCGTGGACGGAAAAGCAAAGAACTACGGCAAGCGCAGGAAGGGTGCGGAGGAGGGTCATGGCTGGACTTCGATTCGGTAAAACCTTTGCGCGAGGCCTGGTGTGGCGTCGAGGAACTCCAGCTCATTGCCACCGCCCGAGGCTGGTGCCGTGACCAGCGAGCCGGGCAAGTCGGTCAACCACGCCGCGTCGGTGAGCGAGTTTTTGTAAGCTACCCGGTAGCGCTTGCCGGGCACGGCCGGCCAGCGCAAACGCAAGCCGCCGGAGGGAGCCGCCTCGGCGGCGGCACGGAAACCGCGTTCCGGCATGAGACGGTCCAGCCGCGAGTCGCCCGCCGAGTCGCGAATGGCATCGACAGGCACCGCAAGAAATTCGCCCGGATCCAGGTTCCCGTTGGCCGTGACCGCCGCAGGGGCCTGCGCGGCAAGAACTACGGTCGCGGCGGTCGCCAGGGCCTTCAGCATGGTTGCCTCGTCGTCCGTGGAAGCATGCGGGTGATAACCGTTACGCGGCCGGTCGGTTCCCGGGCGGAACCGACTGCCGCCGGCCGCTGCGCCGCCCAGAACCAAGCGCGCCCTTCGCCCGTTATTCAGCGGAGGTCCGAGGGGAGGCGTTGCCGCATGTGGGACCGGGATCTCCTGTCGGGTCAGGTCGCCCTCGTCACGGGCGCAAGCTCGGGGATCGGCCGGGCCTGCGCCGAAGCGCTTGCCCGCGCCGGCGCCAGGGTGGCGGTGAACCACCTTCCGGCCGAGACGGCCGAGGCCCGGTCGCTCGTCGGCAGCATCCGCGACGCCGGAGGGGAGGCGATCCCGGTCGTCGCCGACGTCAGCACCGAGGACCAGGTCCGTTCGATGTTTGCGGAGGTCGTCGGCGCGTTCGGCACCCTCCACATCTTGGTCAACAACGCCGGGATCCAGAGCGACGCGGCGTTCACCGACATGACCCTGGACCAGTGGCGGAAGGTCATCGAGATCAATCTGACGGGCCAGTTCCTCTGCGCCCGGGAAGCGGTCCGCGAATTCCTCCGGCGCGGGCCGCAGCCGGAGGTATCGAAGGCGCTCGGCAAGATCGTGTGCATGAGTTCCGTGCACCAGACGATCCCATGGGCAGGCCATGCGAACTACGCGGCCTCGAAAGGGGGGCTCGCGCTCCTGATGCAGACCATCGCCCAGGAATTCGCAAGCCACCGGATCCGGGTGAACGCCAACGCGCCCGGGGCGATCCGCACACCGATCAACCGGGACGCCTGGTCCAGCGAGGAAGCGGCCGAGGAGCTTCTGGCGCTCATTCCCTACGGCCGCATTGGGGAGCCGGGCGACATTGCCGACGCGGTGTGCTGGCTGGTCTCGGACCTCTCGGACTACGTCACCGGGACGACCCTTTATGTCGACGGCGGCATGACCCTGTATCCCGGGTTCCGGGAGAACGGGTAGCCCGGGGGCGGTCCGGTCAACGAAGGACGCCGGATCGGCGGAAGCGGTCCAGACAGACGGAGGCGCAGCCGTCGAGAAGCGCCTCGGCATCCAGCCGGTAT
>JAJUFW010000437.1 GCA_029263555.1 Alphaproteobacteria bacterium | reverse complement strand
TCTGGATCTCGGCGTGTTCCTGGGCGAAGCCGTGCTGCTCCCCGGCGGCCGCCTCGACTGGATGGCTCTCGACATCGCCGCCGACGCCCTCGACCTGCTCGAGAAGTTCCGGCTCGCGGTGCAATGGACGGTCCTGGCCGGCGGCCTCTACGGCATCCTGACCTGGTCGGTTTCGGCAAGCCTCTGAGAGAGAGGCCGCAAAAGACAAGGGGCGACCCCGGGGCCGCCCCTTCCGAGTCCGTCGGCAGATCGGGAGAGAATCACTCCTCCCCGTCGTCCTCGTTGCCACGCCCGCCCGAGCCGACCTCGATCGGCACGCCCGGCAGCAGCTTGCCGGTGCGGATGGCCAACGCCGACTTGACATGGCTGACATTCGGCGCAGCCGTAAGCTGCGAGGTCAGGAACTTCTGATAGCTGTCCCAGTCCTCTGCCACGACCTTGAGCAGGAAGTCGGTCTCCCCAGCCAGCATGTGGCATTCCCGGACCAGCGGCCAGGTCGCGACCAGCTCCTCGAACTGCCGGAGATCGCTCTCGGCCTGGCTGGAAAGCCCGACCTGGGCGAAGACGGTGACGCCGAAGCCCATCGCTTCCGGGTTGATGTCGGCGTGATAACCGCGAATATATCCGGCCTCTTCCAAGGCGCGCACCCGCCGCAGACACGGCGGCGCGGAGATGCCGGCGCGTCGCGCCAATTCGACGTTGGTCATCCGGCCATCGTCCTGCAGATCGCGCAGAATGCGACGATCGATCCGGTCGAGTTTGACACGGCGCATAGGTTCTCTCTCGAAACCAGGGATATCAATTTTGGAATAATATTGCTCAGGAAGTACCCTAAGCAAGGGCCGACCGTCCCGCAACATCGTTAGCCGGCTTGCCCCTCGCAATACCCGCGCCCATAGTGCGCGCGCAAGAACAAATTCTCGTCCCCAGAGTTCGATGCAACGCATAGATCCCGAGACGACCTGCTGGATTCTCACGGACGGCAAGCAGGGCATGGAGAACCAGTGCCTGGGCCTCGCCGAGGCGATGGGGCTGCCGCCCGTCGTGAAGCGGATCGCGCTCCGGCAGCCGTGGCGGGATCTGCTGCCCTATTTTCGCTTAGGAATCCGTTATGCTCCTGGCCCGGCAGGCGATCCGGTCGATCCGCCCTGGCCCGATCTGGCGATCTCCTGCGGACGGCAGGGTCTGGGCGCGGCGCTCGCGCTCCGGCGCAGGTCGGACGGTCGCAGCTTCATCGTCCATATCCAGGACCCCGTCATCAGTCCGCGACATTTCGACCTGGTCGTCGCCCCGGCGCATGACGGGCTCCAAGGCCCCAACGTGCTCACGACGATCGGGTCGCTGCACCGGGTCAAGCCCGAGCGGTTGAGGGAAGACGCGTTGCGCCATGCCGATCGGCTGGCCTTTTTGCCGCACCCGCGCGTTGCCGTCCTGATCGGCGGACGAAGCCGGGCCTACCGCATGTCGGCAGACGACATGGAGACCATCGCGGGACAGCTCGCCCGCCTTGCCGGCGACCAGGGCGCGGGGCTCATGATCACGACCAGCCGCCGCACCGGCCCGGAGTGCGAAGCGATTCTCCGGAACCGGCTCTCCGGCCTGCCGGCCGAAATCTGGGACGGCACGGGCGAGAACCCCTATTTCGCCTATCTGGGCCTCGCCGACGCGATCCTGGTTACGCCCGACAGCGTCAACATGGTCTGCGAGGCGGCGTCCACCGGCAAACCGGTCCACGTCATCGAGTTGCCGGGCGGGAACGAGAAGTTCCGGAGATTCCATCGGAACATGGTCGAGGCCGGGATCACGCGCCCCTTCATGGGCCGGATCGAAAGCTGGACCTACCCGCCCCTTCGGGAGACGCAGCGCATCGCCGAAGAAGTCTGGCACCGCTTGGCGGTGCACCGTCAGCCGGTCTCCTGATCCTCCGCCCGGCTGGGCGCTTGCGCCGATTCGCCCGGGGCCGCCTGCCGATCCTCCGCAGATCGCGGCCCTGCGGATGGCGCCCACGTCGGTTTCGGCCTTGGCCGCGTGTCGGGCATTCGGCGGCGCGGCCTGTCTTTTTCAGCCGCCGTTCATCTAACCCGTGGAAAGGCAGGTCCCAGGTGCCTATCCTGTCCGGGTCCCGCTTCAGAACGGCGAGCCGAATCGAACAGAATGAGACGCGGCATTTCAAGGCTGGATCTTCTGACGCTGTCCTGCTGGCTCGCGACTCTCGCGCTCGTGCCCTACTACTATGGCAATCGCGATCATCTGACGCTTTGGGAGATCCTTCTCGCGATCCTGCTCCTGAACGCCACCTCGTTCACTACCGTCGTGCTGCTGCTCTCCCGCTTCGAGCGGAATGAGGACGAGAACGAGGAGGACTGAAGGCAGCACGCCTTCCGACACTCTTCCGACCCATGACCCTGCTCCTGATCAGCCTGCTGGTGCTGACCGCCAGCCATCTCGTCCCCTCGGCGCCCCCGGTGAAAAGCCGACTGATCGCCCTCATGGGTCGTCCATGGTTCTACACCGTCTACTCGGTCGTATCGGTTCTCGCGCTGGCCGCGGTCGTCGCCGCCTACCGGGCGGCCGATCCGGCGCTCCTGTGGCTTCCCTGGCCGGGGGCGAGGCCGGTTGCCCTCCTGCTGATGCCGGTCGCCCTCTTCCTCGTCGTCTGCCGGCTCACGACCCGGCCGTCGGCCGTCCGTCGGGGCATCTACCGGATCACGGCTGCGCCGGGCAGCCTCGGCGTCCTCATCTGGACGCTGGTCCACCTCGCCAATGTCGGGGCCGCCCGGACCGTCGTCCTGTTCGCGGCGTTCGCCGTCATCGCGCTCGCCGCCCTGATCAAGAATGTGCGCATGGCGCCGAAGAGCGCGTCGACGGAAGGGTCGGTCTGGTCGGAAATCGGCTGGGTCCGGCCGGCGGGCGCCATTCTCCTCTATATCGCCCTCCTGCACCTTCATCCCCTGGTGATCGGGGTCGATCCGCTTGCCGGCCTGACCTGAGGCGCCCGGGCCATCCTTGTGGTCGGCGGGGGCGTTCTCTATCTTCAAGGTCAGCTCCCCCATCCACGGATTTCGAAGCGGCGCCATGCCCCAGACGTTCCAGACCAAAGTCCTGATCATCGGCTCCGGCCCGGCCGGGTATACGGCCGCCATCTATGCGGCGCGCGCCAATCTGAACCCGATCCTGGTGCAGGGCCTGCAACCGGGCGGGCAGCTGACGATCACGACGGATGTCGAGAACTATCCGGGCTTCGCCGACGTCATTCAGGG
>JAJUFW010000002.1 GCA_029263555.1 Alphaproteobacteria bacterium | reverse complement strand
CTCCACGAACTCCGCGGCCGACGGCAGGTTGTGCGTTCGATCGTCGCTGAGATCCGCCCCGGCGCTGAAGGCGCCGCCCGCCTCGTCGCCCGTCAGGATCGCGCATCGCACGTCCCGGTCGGCGTCCACCTCATCGAAGCGCGCCTTCAGCTCGCCGTAGAATTCCGGACACCAGGCATTCCTGCGTTCGGGCCGGCTCAGCGTGATGATCGCCACATGGCCCTGCTTTTCGTAAAGGATCGGCATCGTCCATTCCTGCTGAATTGCTGCGCGGCGCGCCCACTACGCCCATGGCTCGAGCGCGTATTCCTCGACGGCTTCGTCGATGAAGGAGAAGCCGAGGCCCGGCTCCGTCGGCAGAACCAGTTCGCTGTCCCGCACGGTCAGCTGGCGGTCGACGATGCGCCGGAACGGCAGGATGGAGTCGTCCGGGAAATACTCGACGAACAGGCCGTTCGGCACCGAAGCGACGAGATGCACATGAAGGTCGTGGAACGAATGGGGCGCCAAGGCGACACCGCGGGCCGCGGCCGCCCCGGCGATCCTGCGCCATTCCGTGACGCCGCCGCACACCGCCGCATCGGCCTGGAGGATCGACACCCCGCCCTCATCCATCAGGGAGCGATGGGCCCAGCGACCGGCCGCGATTTCCCCGGTCGCGATCGCGATGCCGAGCGCGTCCGCTAGGCGCCGGTGGTTGGCGACATCCTCGGGGCCGAACGGCTCCTCGATAAGGAAGGGGCGATACTCCATGAGCGGCCCGAGCGCCCGAAGGGCGGAGCCATAGTCCTTCCAGGCATTGTTGGCATCGAGAAGCAGGATCCCGTCATCCCCCAGGACCTCGCGGGCAGTCCTGACGCGCGCACGATCCTCCATCGGGCTTGCGCCGCCGATCTTGATCTTCGCGGCCCTGAACCCTGCCGCGACGTGGCCCTCGATCTCTCGCCGCACATCCTCCGGATCGGCCCGGCCGCCCAGATAGTAGCCCCCGCTCGCATAGGCCGGGACCGTCTCCTTCCGGAAGCCGCCCAGATACCGCCAGAGCGGCAGCCCGGCAGCCCGCGCGTTCCTGTCCCAGAGCGCGATGTCGACGGCGCTCAGCCCCCGCATGACGGCACCGGCCCGGCCATTCAGAAGGCTGTCCTGATAAAGTTCCTGCCACAGCCCCTCTGTTCGGTGGGCATCCTCGCCGATCAGCAGGGGCCGGAGCAGCTCCCGCACCGCGTCGCTGGCGAGCCCGCCATAGCGGGTCCCGCCATGACAGAAGCCGATGCCGCTCGTGCCGTCCCCGCACGTGATCCGCACGAGCGTGTAGTGCCGCGCCTCGACCTTCCGGGTCGAAAAGGCAACGGGTGCCGCAAGCGGGATCCTGATCGTCCGGGCTTCGACTCTCTCGATCGTGGACATCCCTCCCCCTGGTCTGATCGCTTGTTGTTGTGATCCTTGTCGTTCGCCGGCGCCGTCGTTCACGCCGGATAGCAGAGGACGTCCCCGCGTCTGGCCGAGATGGTGACCGCATCCCCTTCCGCGAACACCGCTTCGCCCCTCGCCTGGACCTTCAGCCCCGCTTCGCCGAAGGCGACTTCGTAGAGCGTGCTGTCGCCCTGGAAGCTGGCGAGGCGGACCCTCGACGCCCAGCAATTCGCCTCGCCCGACGCGTCGCCTCCCTCGATCGAAAGCGCGCTCATCCGGACATAGACCTCGACCCGCTGGCCGATCGCGAGGCCCGCCCCCCGGGCCGAGCGGATCACCGGTCCCGCATCGGTCTCGATTTCGACCGCACCCTCCTGATCGATGACCCGAGAGATCCGCCCGGTCAGGAAATTGGTCGAGCCGATGAACTTCGCGACGAAGCTCGTCGCCGGGTCGTTCCAGATCTCGCGCGGCGTGCCGACCTGTTCGCAGACGCCGTTGTTCATGATGACGATGCGCGAGGACAGGCTGATCGCCTCGTCCTGGTCGTGGGTCACGTAGATGGCGCTGAAGCCCAGGTCCCGCTGCAGCTGCAGAAGCTCGAAGCGGAGCTCCTCCCGCAGCTTGGCGTCGAGATTGCTCAAGGGTTCGTCGAACAGAATGACGTCGGGCCGGATTGCGATCGCCCGCGCCAGGGCGACGCGCTGCTGCTGGCCGCCGCTCAGCTCGGAGATCCGGCTGTGCCGCTTTTCCCAAAGCCGGACGCGGCGGAGGGCGCTTTCCGTCTGCTCCGCGATCACATGCTTCGGGGCGCGCTGCACCCTGAGGCCGAAGGCCACATTCTCAAACACGCTCATATGCGGCCAGAGGGCGTATTGCTGGAAGACCATCGAGAGGCCCCGGCTTTCGGGCGGCAGCATGATCTTCCGCGTGCTGGAGAAGACCGGGCGGCCATTGATGGCGATCTCGCCGGTATCGGGCGATTCCAGCCCGGCGAGGCATCTCAGCGTCGTCGTCTTGCCGCATCCGCTGGGCCCCAGGAGCGAGACGACCTCGCCGGCGCCCACCTCCAGCGAAAAATCCTGGATCGCGACGAGCTTGCCGAAGGCCTTGCGGATTCCGCGGATCGAGATCCGGCAGTTTCGATCCCCATCTCCCGTGCCGTCGGCCGGCCGATCCCGCCCCGCGACCTCGACCTCTCTTAGCGCCATCATTCCCTCCCCTTGACTGAATGCCGTCGGAAGCCGGCTAGCTGCAGCGGGCTTCGGCCCGTCCGTCCGCCCCGAGGATCAGCTCGGCGGCTCCTTTGCCGGCATGGAAATTCTCGATGTTCCGGACGATGAACCCGACCTTGCGCTCGAACACGTCGAGCCCGCCGCCGCCGATATGCGGCGTGACGATGAGGTTCGGCAGGTCGAGGAGTTCGAGATCCTTCGGCGGCGGCTCCTCGGTGAGGACATCGACGGCCGCGGCTCCCAGCGTTCTTTCGCGCAGGGCCGCGGCCAGCTCCGCCTCGACGACCACCTGTCCGCGCGCGGTGTTGACGAAGAGGCCGTCCGGTCCCAGCAGATCGAGATGGCGACGCCTGACCATGCCGCGGGTTTCCTCGCTCAGCGGCACATGCATCGAGACGATCGAGCACTCTCCGAAGAGTTCATCCAGACTGGCTGCAAAGCGGACACCCGCAGGCGCCGGCCCGGCCGGCCGCGTTCGCGTAAAGACCAGGACGTCGCAGCCGAAAGCCGAGAAGAGCTCCGCCGTCAGGCGCCCGATGCGGCCGTAGCCGACGATGCCGATCCTGCGCCCGCGCAGCAGCCGCAGACGGCCCCTCACCTCCCATTTGGGCCATCCGCGGTCGTCCCGGACGCCGCGGTCGAGCTCGGGGATGCATTTCAGCGACGCGAGCGCCAAGGCCAGGGCATGCTCGGCCACGGCCTCGTCGCTCCCGACCGGACAGACCGCAAGCGCGATGCCCCGGGCCCTGAGGGCGTCGAGATCCATGTCGTCGTAGCCCACGCCGACCTTGTGGACGAGGCGAAGCAGCGGCGCACCCGCGATGTCCTCGGCCGTGAGTTGGGAACCGGCGACGACCAGATAGGAGATGCGGGAGTAATCCTTGACCGCATCGCCCGAGCGAAACAGCTCAAGCCGCCAGCCCTCCGGCAGGCACCGGCGGATGATCGCCCCGATCTCCGTGGGATCGAGGGCGAGATAGCCGACCGTGACGGCGTCCTGGCCGTTCGCGGTGGCCATCATGGTCCGACCCCCGCCTCATGCGCCTGGACGGGCGCTGCAAGCGGCGCCGGCACCTCGACCCCGTACTTCTCGCAGGCGCCGGATATCCAGCGATAGACCTCCGGATGAAGGGGAACGCCGCCCGCCCGGCGCCTCACCTCCTCCTCGGCCTCCAGCTGCCCCGGGTAGAGGACGCGCTCCCGTCCCTCCGCCGGCGGCGTCGCCGTCAGGTATTCGGCGAGCCTCGTCACCGAGGCGATCATCGACGGGCGCTCACCGGCCGGCGGCGCGATGACGCACATGAAATGGGTCGCTCCGCCCGGCGGGCGTTCCGGCAGCCCGCCATCGTCGAACAGCGTCCCGCAAAGCAGCTCGACCAGGACGGCTAGCCCGTAGCCCTTGTGCGACGCCTCGTCCGCGAGCCCGCCGAGAGGCGCCAGGCGCCGCAGATAGTCTCTCGAAGCCTCGGTCGGGCCGTCATTGGTCGCACCCGTGTCATAGACGATCGACCCACGCGGCAGCTTGGCGCCGGTGCGAAGCGCCGTCGTCACGCGGTTGCCGGCGACCATGCTCGTCGCCGCGTCGAAGGCCAGATAGCGCCCGTCCGTCATCGGCGCCGCGATGGCGATCGGATTGGTGCCGAGACGCGGCTCCCGGCCCCAGGTGGGAACGACCCGTGCCGAGGTCGCTGTCAGGCATATCCCGATCATGCCCTTCTCCGCCGCGAGAAGGGCATGATGCGCAAGCATTCCTGCGTGCCGGCCGTTAAGCACGGCCGTCGCCGCAATGCCGCTCTCGGCCGCCCTCGCCACCGTCTTCTCGACGATCTCGGGCATGATGGCGAGCCCCAGCCCCCGGTCGGAATCGACGGCCTCCAGGCCGCCGAGCGACCAGGCCGTGCGCAGCTTCGGCCGGGGATTGAGCGACCCGTCCTCGAGCCACTGCAGGTAATTCCGCAGCATGTTCGAGACCCCGTGCGTCTCGACGCCCCGGAGATCTGCGCGGATCAGTCCGGCTGCCGCCGCCTCCGCATGGTGGTCCGGCAGCCCGGCCGCCGTCAGAAGCGAGGCGGCCGTCTGCCGCAGTTTTTCATGCGCGACAAGGATCATCGTCCGACCACCCTTCCTTCCTCAGACCTGCGCCGCCGCAAGGCTCGCGTCCGCCGGGACGTCGTACCAGGCCACCGCATCCGGCGGCCGGATATTGGTCAGCTTGCCGGAGTAGTGGCGGAGCTGATGCTGCTTGTAGGGGTATTTCCGCGCGATTTCGAAATCGAGGTCGAGGCCGAGCCCGGGACGGTCCTCGATCCAGAGGGCGCCATCCTCGAGCCGACAGCCCTCGTCGACGATCTGCCGCCGCCAGGGCACGTCGGTCACCATGGTCTCCAGCCAGGAGACCCCTTCCCAGGCAAGGCCGGCGTGGATCGAGGCCAGGTTGCAGACGGGCCCGTTCGGATTGTGCGGCGAATAGGGCAGGCTGCAGCTCTCGGCGATGCCGTTCACATGCACCATTTCGGTGAGGCCGCCGATATGGGCGACGTCCGGCTGCAGCACATCGACCGCACCTGCGCGGACCAGATTCATCACATCGAACCGCGAGAAGCAGCGTTCGCCCGCGGCGATCGGGACATTGACGGCACGCCTGAGGTCGGCAAGCTCGAACGGCCGTCCCGGCGGCAGAGGTTCCTCCAGCCAGCTGATCGAAAACTCCTCGAGCGCCCGCCCGACCTCGATCCCGGTATTGAGGTCGAACCGGCCGTGGGCCTCGATCATGAGATCGACATTCCGGCCGACGGCGTTTCTCACCTCGGCGACGCATTCGATCGCTCGATTGATCGCCTCGCGATCCATCGAGCGGAAGTTCGAGCCGAACGGGTCCCACTTGATCGCCCGGAATCCCTGGTCCACGACCCGACGCGCCTTCTCCGCGAATTCGGCCGGCGTCTTCGCACCGATGAACCAGCCATTGGCGTAGACCGGGACCGACGGTCGTGCCTTGCCGCCCAGCAGAACGTAGAGAGGAACGCCCAGCACCCGCGCCTTCGCGTCCCATATGGCGGTGTCGAGAGCGCTGATCGCGGCCGACATGACGGGCCCTGTCAGCCAATAGGATTCACGCTGGATGCGGGCCTGGATCGGGCACGCATCCATGACCGACTGGCCGATCAGCCGTTGCCCCCAGAGGTCGATCATCGCCGCGACCGCCGGCTCCGTCCCGATCAGCGTCGATTCCCCGAGCCCCCGGGTGCCGTCTTCCAGCGTGACGACGGCAAAGACCCAGTTCGTCCGGAAGCTGTCGACGGTTATGCAGGATACGTCTTTGATCTTCATCTATTCTTCCTATTCCAATCGGGATCGGACCGGGCCATGCGCTCACGGCTGCCCGTGTTGGCCACCGACCCTGGAAAGCCGGTTGGCAAGAGCGACCAGTGCGAAGACGATGACGACGTTGACCATGGAAAGGGCGAAGAGCCTGACGAAGCGGCCTTCCGAATAGAGTTCCCAGATGGCCGTCGCGATGACTTCGCTGCCCGCCGTGTAGAGCATCAGCGAGGCGGTCAGTTCGCGGAACGAGTAGTAGATCATCATCGTGGCGCCCGAGAGCAGCGCGGGGATGATCATCGGCACGACGATCTTCCACATCGTCCTGCCCCAGGACGCGCCGAAGACGCGCCCGGCCTCCTCGAGCGAATTGTCGACCTGCATGAAGGCGCTGACCGCGGCCCGAAGGGAGAACGGGAAGAAGGCCGCGACATAGGCGAACAGCAGGATCCACTTCGTCCCGTAGATGCCGATCGGCACGCTGACCCAGAACCAGATCATGCCGAGGCCGAGCACGGTGTGAGGCACGGCGATCGTGCTCAGTGCGAGATAGTCGACGAACTTCGTGAGCCGCCCGCCATGCTTGACCGTGAAATATCCGAGAACGGTCGCGAGCACCGTCCCGAATGCCGCCGCGCCGAAGGACAGAACGATGCTGTTGACGATCGAGCGCTGGATTGCCGGGAAGGAGAAGATGAAGCGGTAGTTGTCGAGCGTCCAATTCGACGAGAGCAGCTTCGGCGACGGAAACTTCTGGAAAGAGGTCACGGCCATCGCCAGAAGCGGCAGCACGAGGGCGATCACGAGATAGGCGACGATGACCGTGAGCCCGAGATAGCGCCACCTCCCGGTCCTGGCCTGGCCGAGACCGCGGCCGCGCACGCCGAGCGTCGTGTAGTCGCGTTTGGCCAGGATCCGGTTGTTGACGGCAAGACCCAGCATGGTGACCGCCATGAGCATGATGCCAAGCACGGTCGCCGTGTTCGGATCGGAAGGGAACTTGACGACCAGGCGGACAAGGGCAGTCGTTATCACCTCGATTCCCTCGCGGAAGCCGAGGACGCCCGGGATGCCGAAATCGCCGATGGCGTTCACGAAGATGACGAGGCAGGACGCCACGATCGCCGGCATGGCCAGCGGCAGCACGATCCGTCGCAGCGATACGGACGGACTTGCGCCCATCACCATCGCGCTTTCCTCGAGCGACTTGTCGATGCCGAGCAGTGCCGGGCGCAGATAGAGATAGGCCAGCGGGGCGTAATAGAGCCCCATTACCCAGATGATGCCGCCGTAGCTGTAGATATTGAAGGTCGGCAGCCCCAGGCTCCGCAGGGCGATATTGAGGTAGCCGACCTGCGGCGACAGGAGCACGATCCAGGCGATCGCCCCGACGAAAGGCGGAAGATAGGCCGGCACGATGACCAGCGCATCCAGCTTCTCGGCAAAGGGAACGCGTGTCCTGACGATGATGACGCCGAGCGCCGCGCCGATCGCGAGCGCGAGAGCCGTGCTCCCGATCCCGATCACGACCGAGCGCAGGACCAGCATCCCGAACGCGGGCGTAAACAGGAACGCGTAGTTCTGGAGGGTGAAGTTCCCCTCGAGCCCCGGCGGCTCGTCCCGCACGCTCCCGTAGAAGAGCATCGCCATCGGCAGCACGACGAGGACGGTCAGGATCGCAAGACCGCCGATCAGGGCAGCCCAGCGCGACAGGTCGGAGAGGTTGCTGAAGCTTTGCCGAAGTCCGGCGACAGGACTGTGCTGCCAGCCGAACCCCTGCGCGTTCGTTGCCGAGGACAAGGCTTGCCTCCCTTGTCCTGACGCCCGTTGTTCCGGACCCGGGTCCATCGCGGACCCGCATATCGTCCGGAGCGGACCGGCGGGCGTCAGGATCGGTTGATTGGGTGATCCGCAGACGAGCGGGAGACCGGGACGGCACACCGCTCCGGCCGTTCCGTCAGTCGAAGATCGAGGCGAACCACTCGGTGAAGCGATCGTAATCGGCCGTCTGCTCCTGGAGATCGCCGGGCAGAAGGTTCAGCTCCTCCAGAGCCGGCCGTCCGTAGCCCTCCGGATAGGTTCCGATTCCTGGCATCGCGACATAGGTGCGAAGATTTTCGGCGACCGCCCGCGTTCCCTCCTCACTGGCATAGAAGTCCATGAACAGGCGTGCGGCGTACGGATGGGGCGCCTGCGCGGCAAGGTGGGTATAGTCCATGCCCCAGCCCACGCCTTCCTCCGGATAGACGACCTTGACCGGCGCCCCCGCTTCCATGAACTCCCACGGACGGTAGTCGAGCAGGACGACGATCGGGATTTCCCCCGAGACCAGCGAATTGATCTGCTGGCCGCTGTCCTCGTAGACCAGCGGATCCTGTTCCTTCAGCTTCTCGAAATATTCCTCGCCGATCGCGGGGCTCTTGGTCATCTTCCAGAAGGCGGCGTAGGTGAAGCCGCTTGCCCGCGGATCGCTGATGCCGATCTTCTGTCCGGCCCACATGGGATCGAGAAGATCGTTCCAGGTCTTCGGCGCGTCCTCCTCGGACACTAGGTCGGTATTGTAGGCGATCGCCGAAGGCACGATCCTGGTCGCGAAGCCGAACCCGTCCGGATCGAGGAACTGGGGGTCGTAGTCCCTGGCGTTCGGCGGGATGTAGGGGGCGATGATGCCCCGTTCCGCAGCGTCGTTGCGGACCCCGAAATCGGCCTGGCTGTAGACGTCCACGTTGTGAACGTTGGCCGCGAATTCGGACGACAGCCGCTCCCAAAGACCGAAGCCGCCGAGGCGCTGGATGTCGACCTGGATTTCCGGATAGAGCTCCATGAAGGCTTCGGCGGCCGCCTGCGATCCCGGCGTCGGCACACTGACATACCAGGTCAGGCGCCCTTCCTCCTTCGCCTTGGCGATCAGCTCCTCCTGGCTGATGTCGTCAGGAACCGAGCCCGCCTGGGCATGGGCCAATGAAACGGCGCCTGCGCCAAGGCACCCCGCAACAACCCCGGCCACGACACTTTTTAACATCGTTTCCTCCCGTGGTGGTCTTTATTGATGGTTGCTGGGATCAGGATAGGCACGCGCCAGTCATATTTTAAAATGAATATTATGCTGTTCGGAATAACTCCAGGTTATGACATGCCCCGGAATGTCCGACCGTGCCGTCGGCGGCTATGGCGGAGGAAGACGGCTCAGCGACGCCTCGCCTTCCGGCGATATCGCTTGCGTCGCCATGAGGACCGGTGATAGGTCTTCCCCATCCGACAGGGGAGCTCCGTATCGCCGGGGCTGAGATGCGGGCGCCATGCTCGCGAACCCTCAAGCTGATCTGGGTAATGCCAGCGGAGCGAGGCGACAGATGTTTTCCGGCGCACAGATTTCCCTCTATCCGATGTCGGACGATTTCGCCGACGTCATCCTTTCGGCCATCGGGGCGCTGGAGCCTTACCGGCCGCACTTCCGGATCGAAACCGACGATATTTCGACGCTGATCGTGGGGCCGCCCGAACAGCTCTTCCCCGCCATGCGGGACCTGTTCCTGGCGGCCGCACGAAGCGGCAAGCATTGCGTCCTGTCGGCCACGGTTTCCCGGGGCTGCCCGGGCGAACCCGACGATCCCATCTGTACCCCGCTCACCGGGAGCCGGAACAATCTGCCGCTCGCCGACCGGATTGAGGAAGCCCGGGCGCGCGTCGCCGGCACGGACGGCACCGGGCAGGCCGTTGCCGCGCAGTTCTCGCTCTATCCGCTCGGCGCGGGCCACCACATGGACGAGATCTACGGCTGCATCGAATTCCTCAAGACGTCCGGGGTCTTCGACCGGTCGAAGAATTTCTGCACCAAGCTGAGGGGCGATGCGGGGCCGGTCTTCGCGACGCTCGCCGAGGCCTTCTTGCGCTTCGGTGCGCCGGAAGGCCATGTCGCGCTCGATCTCACGGTCTCGGCGAACAGCCCGACGGCGGCATAAGCCCGCTCGGCCGCAAGCTTTTCCCCTCTCGAGGTGCAAGCCCATGAACGGAAAATACACCTGGACTCTACGTGAAACGCTGATCGTCGCCGTCCTGGGCGCGGTCTTCGCCGTGCTCTATCTCGGCTGGGTGCAGGTCTGGCTGATCGCGCAGGCGCTTTTCGGCCCCGTCACCATGGACGTGGTGATGGGATTCTGGTTCGTCGCCTCGATCGTTGCGGCCGCGATCATCCGCAAGCCTGGCGTCGCCTTCGCGACCGAGGTGCTGACCGCGGCGGTGCAGATCCTGCTGGGCAACCCGGCGGGCCTGCTGCTTCTCGTCACTGGCGCGGTGCAGGGCGCCGGCGCGGAGGCGGTCTTTGCGGCGACCCGATGGCGCAACTACAGGCTGCCCGTTCTCATGGCGGCGGGCGTGGGCGCGGCCCTGTTCTCGTTTGCCTACACCTGGATCCGCTTCGACTACGGCGCGCTGGCGCCCGGCCTGCTCGCCACCATGCTGGTCCTGCGCTGCCTGAGCGGGGTGCTGCTCGGCGGGCTGCTCGGACACGTCATCGTGGCCGCGCTCTACAGGACCGGCGTGCTGTCGGGTCTCGCGATCGATCATGCCAAGCGAACCGCGCGCGCCTGAACCGATCAGGCCGGCGCACTGGCAGCAGCTCTCCATCCGGTATCCCTTCGCCGATCGGCCGGCCGTGGGCCCGGTCGACCTCTCGGTTGAACCCGGCGAAAGGGTGCTGCTGCTGGGACCCTCGGGGTCCGGCAAGTCGACGCTCCTGCTGTCCCTGACGGGACTGATCCCGCACAGCATCCCGGCGGTGGTCGAAGGCTCGGTACGCCTCTTCGGCGTGCCGGCGGACGCTCGCAAGCCTTCCGCCTGGGCCACGACCGTCGCCCAGTTCTTCCAGGACGCCGACCAGACCTTGTGCGGCATGCGGGTCGAGGACGAGATCGCCTTCGCGCTGGAGAACCGCGCGCTGCCGGAAGACGTGATCCTGCGCAAGGTGGCCGAGGCGATGCGCCGCGTCGGCCTGCCGGAGGCCTGGCGCAGGCGGCGCACGACGACCCTGTCGGGCGGCGAGAAGCAGCTCGTGGCCTTGGCGGCGGCGCTGGCGCAGGAGGCGCCGCTGTTCGTCGCGGACGAGCCGACGGCGCATCTGGCGCCGGAGGCCGCCGGAAGGCTTCATCGCCTGCTCATGAATGCCGGCGAAGGGCGTAGCGTGCTGATCGTCGACCATCGCCTGGACGGGCTGATCGCAGCCGTCGACCGCGTCGCGGTGCTCGGCCGCGACGGGACGATCGTCGCTGCCGGGCCGCCGGGCGCGATCTTCCGGAAGAAGCGCGATCTCCTGGACCGGCTCGGCATCTGGCGCCCGCTCGCAAGCTTTCTCGACGCCGAGTTGGAGAAGGTCGGGCTCGCGCCGGCCGATCCGCCGCTCTCGGTCGACGATGCCCTTCGTCATCTGGCCGGGGCGCCGCCGGAGGTCGTCCGGAAAGCCCGTCCCGCCATTGCGGCCTTCGTCGCGGCCCATGCGGCCCGACCGCATGGGGACCGGGCCGGAGGCGCAACCGTTGCCCGGCTCGAAGCGGCCGATTGCGCCCCCTTTCTGGGGCCGACGGTGCTGCACGACGTGACCCTCGACATTCGCGCGGGCGAGATCCTCGGCATTCTCGGCGCCAATGGCGCCGGCAAGTCGACGCTGGGCGCCAGCCTCGCCGGCCTTCTGAAGCTGAAACGCGGGCGCCGGGAGGGCGCGCCGGGCGGCATCGCCTTCCAGAAGCCGGAACACCAGTTCGTCGCCGGCACGGTACAGGAGGAGATCGCGACCTCGCTCGGCGGATCGGGCGCGCGCGCCGATCAAGCCCGCCAGGTGGAGGGAATCCTGGCAGCCTGGGACCTGGCCGGGTTTCGGGACCGCCATCCGTTCGAGCTGTCGCAAGGGCAGAAACGGCGGCTGGCGCTGGCGGCGCTGACGGCCGGCGACCGCTGGCCGCTCCTCATTCTCGACGAGCCGCTGGCCGGCCTGGATGCGCACGGCGCCGCCATGGTCGCACAACATGTCGAGGCGCTGAGCCGCAGCGGACGCGCGATTGCGATCGTCACCCACGACATGGATTTCGCGCTCAGTCTCTGCACGCGCTCGGTGATCGTGGGCGACGGCGGCATCATCGCAGAAGGACCGACCGCCCAGCTTCTCTCCCAGCCCTCCCTCCTAAAACGCGCGGGCCTTGCGGAGCCTGCGATCGCCCCGGCCATGTGTTGGCTGGATCGGGTGCCAGCATGCTGACGGCGCTGCATCCGCTGGGCAAGCTCGTCGTCTGCATGGCCTGGATCGCGGCGGCCATCCTGGTCTTCGACGCGCGCTTCCAGCTTGCCACGATCGTCATCGCGTCGCTCGCGCTCGTGGTGCTCGACCGGACCTCGCCGATCCTGATCCTGGCGCTGATGGTCCCCTTCGCGCTGTTCGGCTTCGGCTTCCTGACGACCAGCGTGCTGTTCCGCCAGGACAGCGACTTCGCCCTGCGCATCGCGGGCGAATCCGTGCTCAACTCCCCCGCATTCTCGGCCGGCGTCACGCTGTTCCTGCGGGCGATCGCCTGCGGCATGGTGTCGGCGCTCTTTGCGCTGACCACCGATCCGGGCGCCCTCATACGGGCGCTGATGGCGCAGTGGCGGCTTCCGCCCCGGATTGGCTATTCGCTGTTCTCGGCCATGCAGCTCGTGCCCGATCTCGCGGCGGAAGCCCAGCAGATCCGGCTTGCGCGCGCCATGAAGCGGGGACGGCCGCCGCGCCGCTTCCCCGGTCCGGTCGAGCTCGTGAGCCTCGTCATCCCTCTCCTCGCCTTCGCCATCCGCCGCGCCGGGCGGGCTGCGATCGCCATGGAGACGCGGGGCCTTGCCCCCGACGCACCGCGCACCGTCGTCTCAGCGCCACGGCTGCACGGCCGCGATCTCGCCTTCATCGCCATCGCCTTCGCCGCGCTGGCCTTGTGCATTTCATGGGTCCGTATGGGGTAGAGCCCGCGTTTGAGACGGAAGCTCCGCAAGGGCCCCGCGTCGTCCCGTCCTCGCGCGGCCGCGAGAAAGCGGTGGACAGCCCCTGCCGCTTCTGCCTAAATGTCCGGACATAATCAGGACGCGACAATCGACTCCTGGACGTTCGGGAACTGAAGAGGGGGCTGAAGATGCGAACCGTCGAAGTTGCCGTGATTGGAACCGGATGGTGCGGTGGGATACGCGCCGAGACGCTTTCCCGGTCGGCGCTCGTCGATAAGCTTCACATCTGCGAGGTGAGGCCCGACCGCCTGGCAGAGGTGAAGGCATTGACCAACCCGGCCACGGCGACCACGGATTACCAGGAGATTGTCCGGAACAATAACATCGAAGTGGTCTATATCTCGACCGCGCCGGAAGCGACCCATTACCCGATTGCGCGCGACTGCCTGAAGGCGGGAAAGCATGTGCTTCTCGAGAAGCCGATCGCCATGGAGTTGTGGGAGGCGGACGAGCTTATCGGCATCGCCATGCAGAACCAGGTCAAGTTCACGATCGGCTATTCCCAGCGCTTCAACCCGAAGATCGCCTACGCCAAGAAAAAGATCCAGGACGGCACGCTGGGGCGCGTCGTCAACGTGATGGTGAGCCGGCATCTGTCGCGCAGCCTGGGCAAGAAGATCGCCCAGCGTGTCAAGCTTTCCCCGGCCGCGATGGAGTCTACCCACGACCTCGACTTCGTCTTCTGGCTGCTGGAGCCGGCCAAACCCGTCCGCGTCTACTCTCAAGGCGCCTACGGCTACATGCAGGACGTCAACGGATCCTACGACTGCATGTGGACGACGGTCACCATGGACAACGGCATGCTGGTCGTCATCGGCGGCGGCTGGAACCTGCCGCCGAGTTATCCGAACTACTGCGCGACCTGGATCGAGATCACCGGGACCGAAGGCGCCCTGATCCTGGACGACACCCAGCGCGACAATTGGCTCAACACGATGTCCGAGGGCACCCGCTTCCCGATGTCGACCATGCCGGGCGAACAGGTCGATCACGTCTTCGCCGGGCAGATGGGTCCGGAAACGCTGCATTTCCTGGAATCGGTGCTGCTCGACCGCCCGGTCATGGTGAGCCCGGAACATGCCCGGATGGTGATGCACGCCTACACGGCCGCCGATCTTTCGGCCGCCCTCAACGAACCGGTCGATCTGCCCCTGTCCAATCGTTCCCTTGCCGCCATTGCGGACATGAAAAGCGGCCTGCTCGACCCGGCCGATTGAGCCGGGGGCGACTGCGCCCAGGAACGGGGCGCCGAGTTCGCCCGCGCGGGCGCCCCTCCCCTGGGCCGACGGATTGCCCGGCCCCTATGCTTGCCCAGGTTCTCTCTACCGTGGCGCCGATCGTGGCGATCGTCGCTCTCGGCTATGCGGGGGGCCGGCTCGGGATGCGGTTCGACGCGGAAACGATCGGCGGCCTCGTTCTCAAGTTCGGGACCCCCGCGCTCGTCTTTTCCGCCCTGATGACCAACGGGTCCGATCCCGCGGTCGTCACCCGGATGGCCGTTGCGGCGGCATCGGTGACGGCGGCATGCGCCCTGATTGGCATCCTGGTCCTGAAGGCGGCCGGGCTTCCCCTGCACACCTATCTTCCGCCGATGCTGTCCGGCAACTCTGGCAATATGGGGCTGCCGGTCTGCGCCCTTGCCTTCGGCGATGCGGGGCTGGCACTCGCGATCGGATATCTTCTGACCATCATGGTCTCGCAGCACACGCTCGGCTACGCGATCACGGCCGGGCGGTTCTCGTTCCGGATCCTGGCCCGACAGCCGGTCGTCTATGTGATACCGGCCGTAGCCCTTCTCCTGAAGATGGAAGCGCAGGTCCCGGCCTGGATCACGCAGACGGCCGCGCTGCTCGGCGGATTGGTCATCCCCGGGATGCTGCTTCTGCTGGGCGACGCCCTGGCGAAGCTCAAGGTCATCGACCTCAGGCTCGGCGTCGGGATGTCGTTGCTGCGCCTCGGCGCGAGCACCGTCGCCGCCTCAGCCGTCATTGCGGCGTTCGGCTTCGACGGTCACGAGGCGGGCGTCGTCTTCCTGATGGCCGCAATGCCGGTGCCGATCATCAACATGGTCTTCGCCCAGTGGTTCGGCCGAAGCCCCGAGATCATCGCCAGCGTGATCGTCGTCTCCACGACACTCACCTTGTGCCTTCTGCCGGCCCTGGTGGCGCTCGCGCTTCGCATCGACGCATTCCTCTGACCGCTCACGCCCCTGAACGGACGGCAAGCGGCGGGATCGACAGCGATGCGGCAAGATCGTTCAGGCGGCTGAGCAGCGGCGCCGGGATCGGAATGCCCTGCGCCAGGCGCTCCGCGCGGCGCGATGCCCTCCGGTCGCCCGGAAGACGGATCGAGGAGCAGCCGGCCAGGCGCTCCGAGGCGCGCAGATCCGCCAGATGGCGATTGACCTCGCCGTAGAACACGACCGGCGGGATGAAGCGGGCGATGTCGAGCGCCAGGATGAAATGCCCGGTATTCGTTTCGCTCACCGGGTCGGCGTTGAAATCGACGACGTCACGTCCGAAGGCGGCGCCGCTCAGCGGACCGGCCAGAAGGCCAAGGATCAGCGCGAGCCCGCTTCCCTTGTAGCCGCCGATCGGAAGCAGCATGCCGTCGCCGGCACGCGCGGGATCGGTGATCGGCGTTCCGTCCGTCCGGTCGACCATCCAGCCTTCCGGAAACCTGCGTCCCTGCAGGACATAGTTCTTGATGGTCCCGTAGGAAACCGCCGTCGTCGCCATGTCCAGCACGATCGGCGGCTCGTCCCCGCAGGGGATCGCGACCGCCAGGGGATTGGTGCCGAGCAGCATTTCGCGGCCGCCCCAGACCGCCATGTGGTTCGCGCTGGCGACCGCCGAATAGATCCCGATCATGCCGTGCGGCACCGCCATGGCGGCATAGAGCCCCGCCGACCCTGCATGGTTGGAACGCCGCGCCGCGACCCATGCGATGCCCGCCTCCCGCGCCATCGAGACGGCCATTTCCGCGGCACGCGACATCACGAGATGGCCCATCCCGTTGTCGCCGTCGACCACCGCCGTCCCGGAACCCGTTCGGCGCACATCGATGGAAGGATTGGGATTGATCCCGCCCGCACGGATCCTTTCCACATATTGCGGCAGGCGGAACACGCCATGGGCGTCTGCGCCCGTCAGGTCGGCCTCCACCATCAGCGACGCGACCGTGCCGGCATCGGCTTCGGGCAATCCCGTGGCCGCGAGCGCACCGGCTATGAAGCGTTCGAGCTCCGCCGCGCCGACGCGATCCGGGGGCGGACCTTGCGGGGGCAATTCGGTCGTGTGCTCAGTCATCTCGGGTCATCCCGGGCAATCGGTCGACGCTCCCCCGATGCGCGGCGCGCATCACTCGGTCCGGAGCTCTTCCGGCGAGACCGGGAGCGGGACCGGCCGGCCGAGCCGCGCCGACAGGTCCATCGCCATGGTGAGCATGAGATTGCGATGCCCCTCGGCCGCCGTGGCGTGCGGCGTCGCCTGTCCGGTATAGAGGCGCTGGAACCACGAAATGGTTTCTTCGCGCATCGGCCCCCAGAGCTGCCCCATGTGCAGGTCGCCCGGCGGATAGCTGGTGAGGAAGTCGACATGGCGCGGCGCGCCCGGCGCGAAGCCGTCCGGGCTGTAACCGGCACCCTGCGCGATCTCGGACGCCAGCACGAGATCCCGATGGGTATCCTCGATGTCGATGACGCCTTTGGTGCCGACGATGCCGATCTCGAGGCCGTAGACGGAGCCGGGCCAGAGCTCCGGCAATCCCCAGCTGATGTTCATGCTCCAGATGGCGCCGTCGTCGAATTCGAAGATGCCGAACGTCGAATCCTTCGTGCCGATCTTGCCCAGGACCTTGTCGGTGGAGCGGGCATAGACGGAAACCGGCGTCTTCCCTTCCATCAGCCACAGCGACATGTCCAGGCTATGGGTCCCGGACACGACCATGGGCGTGAGATTTGCCCGGTTGTTGGTGTTCCGGAGGGTCGCGATCGGCACCATGCGGTTCATGAAGGCCCGCGTCACCACGGAATGGACATCGCCGATCTGACCCGTGACCAGCCGCTCCTTCACGGCCAGGAAGCGGCGCCGGAAGCGCTGGGTATAGCCGACGACCGCATCGATGCCCGCCGTCTCGATCGCCTGGAGGATCTCTGCCGATTCCATGGCATCGGTGGCGAGCGGCTTTTCGATGAAAAGCGCGTGTCCGCGCTCGACCGCGGCAAGCGTCGGGCGGACGTGATTGTTTTCGTCCGTCGCGACGATGACGGCCGTGACCTCCGGCCGCGCGAGCAGCTCGTTGAAATCGGTGGTGAAGAAATCGGCGCCGCAGTCCCGGGCCAGCTTGTCTCCGATCTCCGCCCGCTTGTCGCACAGGCCGATCCAGCCTACGCCCGGATAGTCGCGGGCGAGCATGGCCCGGATCCGCCCGATCGTGCCGCACCCGACGATTGCCAAGCCGATTTCCCGGCGGAGCTCCCTGTTCACGATCTCGTCTCCCGCGCGCAGTCCTGCCCCTCGCCGGATTTCATACGGAAACTTTGACTGGACAAAGCAATTTTATCTGATGGCATCGATCAGATTTCCTGATTTCCGCCCCTCTGTCGAAACAAGGTACGGTGATCGACCGATGCAGCCGACCGGGGGCGATGATCAGCTCATTGCACTTTGTCCAGACATGTGGCGTAGTTTTCCGGAGCAATGATCCTGGATCGTGCCGGCCCTCGACGCAGTCGATCCGGTTGCACGTGCCACCAGCCGGGAAGCTCCGGATGGCGATTGGAACGGCGGGGAAACGTCTCGGAAGCCCCTTTCGTCGGCAAGCCTGGGACGTTCGAGGTGAGCTAGAAGAAGCGCGATGAGCAGAGCAAGGCCCCTTCAAGACCGGCACGGTCATCTGGTCATCGACGCTCACACGCATTTCGTGCCACCCAGCGCGCTTCGCCCAGCCTACGCGGGCGAACGCTGGCACGGCATCCAGTTCGGCCGCAATGCGCGCGGCAAGCTTACTTCCTCCGTCGGCGACATTTCCCAGGAGATCCCGTGGCCGATGCCGCTGGAAACGCCCGACGAGCGCATCCGCTCGATGGACGAGAGGCGGGTGGACGTCCATATCCTGTCCATCAGCCCGACCATGTACTGGTACGGTCTCGACGGGGAGAACGGCCGGAATTTCGCCCGCCAGACCAATGACGACCTGGCGGGAATCGTCTCCGCGCACCCGGACCGCTATGTCGGCCTCGGCTATCTGTCCCTGCAGGACACGGCGGGATCGGTTGCCGAGCTCGAGCGCTGCGTCCGCGATCTCGGCATGCCGGGCGTCATGGTCGGCACCCATGTCAACGGTCGGGATTGGGACAGCGAGGAACTCTTCCCCGTCCTCCAGGCGGCGGAGCAGCTAGGCGCCGTCGTCTATTTCCATCCGGCCCGCGGCCGCGCCGACGGCTGGCTGACGAAGTACCACTTGAGCAACCTGATCGGAAATCCGCTGGAAACGGCATCGGCGCTGGCCAGCCTGATCTTCGGCGGAGTCTTCGACAGGCTTCCCAATCTGAAGACCTGCTTCGCCCATGCCGGCGGCTACGGGGTCGTCGGCATCGGGCGCATGGATCATGGCCACGAGGTGCGGCCGGAAGCGGCCGGCATCGCCAGGCTGCCGTCGGACTACGTGAAGGCCTGCTGGTTCGACACGATCACCCACAGCGAACGGACCCTGCGCTACATCGTCGATACGGTCGGCCCGGACCGGGTGGTCCTCGGAAGCGACTACCCGGCCGACATGGGAGAAACCCGTCCGGTCCACTGGATCGAATCCTGTGACAGCCTCGGCGCAGAGGAGAAGGCCGCCATCCTGGGCAGGAATGCAGTCCGTCTTTTCGGCCTCGAGCGGTTGGGCGCCGCTTCAGGCAACGGGACGGCTTCGGCCGTCGTTTGAGAGGGAGCGCAGCACCGTAAGATCCAGAACAAGAACGAGATGAGGGAGGAAAGAATGCGTTCGTACCA
The DNA here is from genome assembly GCA_029263555.1 of Alphaproteobacteria bacterium. Lineage (GTDB taxonomy): Bacteria > Pseudomonadota > Alphaproteobacteria > DSM-16000 > Inquilinaceae > JAJUFW01. The sequence goes on along the minus strand of JAJUFW010000002.1, from coordinate 5,743 downwards.
CCTTACATGGCGTGTCTTCCTGGCCGGCGCCGCGGTCGTTGCCCTGACCGTCACGCAACCGGCGTCGGCCCAGATGCCGGAGTTGGTCGACGGCAAACTGCCGGCGCTCGCCGACGGCTTTCCCAATCGGCCGATCGTTCTTCTGGTGATCGATGAGCCGGGTTCCACCGACAGCGTCTTCGCCAGCCAGCTTGCCGAAGCCGCTTCCAAGATCTCGCCTCAGCCGGTCGTCGTCGAGCACCGCATCGACTTCACCAATTTCGGCACCTGGGAAGGGCTCGCCTGGGTGCAGGACCAGGGCGACCTCGCCACCCAGGGCTACATCAACTTCATCTACACCTTGCCGGACGCGACGATCGACCTGCTGGCGATCGACATCGAAAGCCAGGTCGGCGTCGGGCTCGACGACCTGAACGGCATCATCGGCGCCGAGCGGGTTCCGATCGTCATGATCCAGCGGTCCGATGCCCCCTGGGGGGACACGCTGGAGGACATGGTCGCCTATGCGAAGGAGCATCCGGGCGAGATCCGCCATATCAGCGGCGGCCCGGGCAGCGGCCATGACGCCACGATGCAGTCCTGGCTGCGCCGTCTCGGCATCACGGTACAGGACGTGATCGGCGGCACGCCGGCGGAACGCGCGCTCGCCGTCGCCTCCGGCGAAGGCGACATCAATACCTCGCCCGTGGACGTCTTCCAGCCGCACATGGATGCGGGCCGGGTCGAGCCGCTGATGATCTCCGGCAAGGACCTGCCGCCGCCCTGGGACCAGCTGCCGAGCGCGCAGGGCACTCTCGGCTGGACCGACGACCCGTTCGGCCAGGTGCGCGCCATCGCGGCGGTGCCAGAGATTCCGGACGAGCATCGCGACTGGCTGTACAGCCTCTACCGTGCCGCCACTCAGGACCCGGCCTACCAGGAAAAACGCCTGCAGATCAGCGGCCTCCAGATCCTCGACCTGGACCACCAGGAACTCCGGAGGATCGCCGACACGGCGATCGAGAAGGTGAAGCCGATCTATCAGGAGAAGGGCATCTACTGGGCCGACCAGCAATAGGCGCCGGCCTTTCGTGACGTGAGCCGCCGGCCGACATGCCGGCGGCCCATCCCTTAACCTTGGATTGGACCGTCACATGGACCGACGTATCGACATTGCAATTTCGGTCGTCTTCATCGCGTTCGGGATCTTCGTCATTCTGCAGGCGACCACGATCAAGGCCGGCCTGTTCCTCGATCCGATCGGACCGCGTGCCTTCTTCTACGGATGTGGGACGATCTTCATCCTGGGCGGCCTGATCAACATCACCCACCGCTTGCTCGCCTGGCGGGCGACGGCGGGGCATCTGGTCCCCGCCGAAGGGGTCGAAGACGAACCGGAGCATCCGTCATCCTTCGGCCGCGCAGCCCTGATCGCCGCCCTCGGCATTGCCTACGCCCTGCTGTTCCAGCCGCTCGGCTATCTGATCGCGACCCCGGTCTACATCTTTGCCTCGCTGTGGGTGCTGCACCAGCGGAACTGGCGGTTTAACGCGGTCGTCGCGGTCGCCTTCACGGTGATCTTCTACATCATCTTCGCCCAAGGACTCGGCGTCTGGCTGCCCGTCGGTCCCTTCACGGATCTCTTCCGCGACCTGGGCTGGATCATTCTCTGAGGACGATGGTTCATGACTGATTTCTTCGCACCGCTCCTTGGAGGCGTCGGACTGCTTGGCGATCCGGTCGTCTGGGTGCTCGTGCTCGTCGGAACGCTCTACGGCGTGGCCTGCGGCGCCATGCCCGGCGTCGGCACCACGCTCGCCTACGGGCTGGTCCTGCCCTTCACCTTCGCCATGGAGCCGATACAGGGCGTCGCCTTCCTCCTGGCCATCAGTGTCGGCGTCCAATACGGCAACTCGATCCCGGCAATCCTGATGGGCATTCCCGGCAATCCGGCCGCGATCCTCACGGTGCTCGACGGCTTCACCTTGCACAAGAGGGGCGAAAGCAGCCTGGCGCTCGGCGTCGCTTTCGTCGCGGCGCTCGGCGGGCAGCTGGTCAGCATCATCATGTTCGTCATGCTGGTCGTGCCGCTGATGGACCTCGCCTACTACTTCTCCTATCCGGAAATCTTCTCTCTCTATTTCCTCGGCATGGTCGCCCTGATCAGCCTGACCGGCGCCAATGTGGTCAAGGGCGTCATGTCGGCCGCCTTCGGCATCGGCATCGGCATGGTCGGTCTCGATCCGATGAACTTGACGACCCGCTTCGATTTCGGTTTCCGCCAGGTCCGTTCGGGCTTCGACGAGGTCGCGGTGGTGATCGGGCTGCTCGCGATCAGCGAGCTCATCCGGCAGGCGCGCCAGGTCTTCAACTGGACGGACCTGTCCGGCCAATTGGGCAGGACGAAGTTCCCGTCCTTCAAGCGGATAAGGCCGGCGATCCCGGCCATGGTCGGCGGCACGGTGGTCGGAACGATTGCCGGCGCGATCCCGGGCGCCAGCGCCAATGTCGCGGCGATGGTTTCCTATCAGCAGGCGCAGATGCTGTCCAAGCGGCCGGAGGAATTCGGCCGCGGCTCGATCGAGGGCATCGGCGCGAACGAGGCGGCACAGAACGCGTCGAACTCGGGCGAGCTCATTCCGACGCTCGGCCTCGGCCTGCCGGTCAGCGGCTCGATGGTGCTTCTGTTGAGCGCACTCAGCGTCCAGGGCTTCGTTCCGGGCCCGCTGATGGTCGCCCGCGCGCCGGAGCTGCTCTATGCCGCGGTCGCCGGCCTCCTCGCCTCCACGGTCTTCCTGCTCATCGTCGGATGGCGCATGGCGACGCTCATGCTGAAGGCCGTCCTGCTGAACCGTCAGCTGGTCATCGTGCTCGCCCTGGCGATGACGGTGCTTGGCACCTACGCGCTGCAGAACCGCGTGCTCGACGTCGGCGTCGCCTTCATCTTCGGCATCATCGGCTATTTCATGATGCGCTACGGCTATTCCGTAGCCGCGGCGGCGCTGGCCGTGTTCCTCGGCCGGGAGTTCGAGCGCAACCTGCGCATCGGCCTGCAGTTCTACGACCAGAGCTGGTACGAGTTCTTCTCGCGCCCGATCACGTCGGCGGTCATGACGGCCGCCATCTGCCTGCTGATCTACGGCGTCATCCAGCAGATCCGGATGCGCAGGCGGATCCGCGAGAACAGCCAGGCCCAGCAGGCGAGCCCCGCCCTGCAGGAATGACGGCGCCCATGCCCTTGCCGGACGATCGGACCGGCAAGGACCGGCCGAACGATCATCCCTGGCGAAGAAGCGCGATGATCTCCGGATCGATCGCCGCGGCTTCCCGGGCCACCAGGGGCGCGACCGCGGCCTCGAAGGCAGGGCGATCGAAGGCGTCGGGGCCCGTCACGGCCACGCCGGCGTCTTCCAGCGTGCGACGGCAGATCCTGTCCTCCTCCGCCGCGAATCCCCGCTGCGCCTCGGTCGCGACCGCCATCGCCTGCGACAGCGCCTCCCGGACATGCGGCGGCCAGCGCGATATCCGCTCCCTGTTCCCCAGGACGACGGTGAGCCCATAGAAATGGCCGGTCATCGTGAGAAAGGGATGGGTCTCGTGGACGCCGAAATTGACCGTGTTGGTCAGCGGGTTTTCCTGGGCGTCGACCCGGCGGGTGCGGACGGCCTCCGGATAGTCCTTCACGTCGATATATCGCGGCTCGAACCCCAGGGCCCTGAACGTCGCCTGGTGAAGGGCGCTGTTCATCGTGCGGATGGACAGGCCCCGGCAGTCCTCTGGCCGGAGGATCGGGCGCACGGCATTGGTGAAGTGCCGGAAACCGTTGTCCCAGAAGCCGAGCAGAAGATACCCGGTGTTCCGTGCGACGGCGTCGGCGAGCCTGCGCCCCAGCGCGCCGTCGAGCTGCCGGTAGACGTGCTCGCGGCTCTCGATCTGGAACGGCAGATCGAAAACCGCGAGATCGGGAACCCGGCGGGCCAGGTAACTCGAAGCGAAATAGCAGATGTCGAGTTCGTCCCCCTCCACCATCCCGAAAAGGTCGGTCGCCGGCCGCGAGAGGGCGGTCACGTTCTCGGTGAATGCGAAACTCCACCCCTCGCCCGCGCGCCGGGTGAATTCCCGGCCGAGGATGTGTCCCGCCCGCGTGTGGACGGATGGCGGGCCCTGGTAGCCTCCCATGCGGACGACCGTATCGGTCATGCGAACCTCCTGGCGGATGTGGATGTTTGGGGCCGTCCGCCACCGCTCTCGACACGGCGGCCGGGTCTGCCCTATATTTGTCCGTACATTTGCCTTCGAATCAAGACCATCGGATCGGACCAGGCCGGATGACCCAATCCCGGACGGCGGACAGGCAAGGGCCCGACACGCGCTCGGTCGGCGTGATCGGGCTCGGCCAGATGGGGCGCGGCATCGCCGCCAATCTGGACCGGGCGGGCCATTTGCGCGCCGCTTTCGACATTGCGCCGGACGCTCTCGACCGGGCGGGGCTTTCGGCGGATGTGGAACGGGTCCCGCCGGCGGAGATCGGGGCTACCTGCGACGTCGTCCTGATGGTGCTGCCGGCGTCGCCCGAGATCGCCTCCTGCCTTCTCGGCGATGACGGCCTGCTTGCCCCATGCCGGGAGGGGCAGGTTCTGGTCGACCTCACGACCTCCTACCCGGCCGATACGGTTGCGCTGGCGGACGCGGCCGGGAAAGCGGGTCGCGCCTATATCGATTGCGGCATGACCGGCGGCGCGGCCGGCGCCGACAATGGCACCCTGACGCTCATGGTCGGCGGCGAGGAGGCTGCGGTGGACCATGTCCGGCCGATCCTCGAGACGATCGCGTCCAGGATATTCCATGTCGGCCCGACCGGCGCCGGCCATACGCTGAAGCTCATCCACAACATGGTGCTGCACACGGTTTTCCTCGCCACCTGCGAGGGGGCGCGTGCGGCGGAGCGCGCCGGGCTGGACCTGGCCCGCGTCATCGAGGTCTTCAATGCCGGCAACGCCCGGTCCTTCGTCACCGAGGTCCGGTTTCCGAAGCATATCCTGTCGGGCAGCTTCGACGGTCGTTCCTATGTCTCGAATCTCGCCAAGGATCTCGGCATGGCGGCCCGCTTCGTGCGGGAGATCGATGCGCCGGCGCTTTACGGCCCGCTGACATCAATGCTGCTCGACCAGGCGGTCGCCCGAGGCATGGGCCGGGACGACTTCACGCTGCTCTACAGGCACATGGACACGCTCCTCGCCGATGCGGACCTGACGCAGCTTGCGCGGGCCGGCGACGGCCCTCCCACGAACGGATAGGCGTCGGATGCAGCACACCCGCCCCGCGATCGGTATCGTCGGGCTCGGCCTCATGGGGAGCGCTCTGGCGCGGCGCCTGATCGGGGCAGGCTTCGCCGTCTTTGGCTACGACCTCGAGCCTTCGAAATGCGCCGTGCTACGGGACATCGGCGGCAGTCCGGCCGCCTCGCTGGCGGATCTCGGCGCGGCGTGCGACCGGGTGCTGCTCGCCGTCTTCGATACCCGGCAGGTCGAAGAGGTACTCGAGCGGCCCGACGGCTTGCTGCCGGCCGGCCCGCGCGAGAACGGCCCCCGGATCGTCATCACCACCAGCACCTGCGATCCCGTCCGGATCAGCGCGCTTGGCGAACGGCTCGGCGAGCGTGAGGTCGCCCTTCTCGAATGCCCCATCTCCGGCGCCGAGGAGCACGGAGAACCTCGCGGCGCTCTCGTGCGAGACGACCAGGTCCAGCTCGCCGTCGCCGTCG
>JAJUFW010000548.1 GCA_029263555.1 Alphaproteobacteria bacterium | reverse complement strand
GGACAAGGCGCTTCGCTCGGCGGTCGTCTTCACGCTGTTCTGGGCGCTATTCAACGCGGCGGGGCCCATCGCCCACAGCCTCAAGGTCGTCGAACGCGTCTTCAACTCGTCGATGGTCTACTGGATCGCGAAGATCCTGCGCGCCGCCGTCGTCGCGATCGGGGCTGCCACGGTGCTCGAGATATGGGGCATCAAGGTCGGCCCCATTCTGGCCGGTGCGGGCCTGTTCGGTGTCGCCATCGCGCTTGGCGCCCAGGACCTGTTCAAGAACCTGATCTCCGGCTTCCTGATCCTTGCGGAAAAGCGATTCCGCGTGGGCGACTGGATCCTGGTCGACGGGGTGGTCGAGGGCACGGTCGAGACGATCGGTTTCCGGTCGACCGTCGTGCGCCGCTTCGACAAGGCGCCCGTCTACGTACCGAATGCGCAGCTTTCGGACACGGCCGTCACGAACTTCTCGGCCATGACCCATCGGCGCATATACTGGACCGTCCGGCTGGAATACCGCACGACCGTGGACCAACTGCGGCGCGTCCGGGACGGGATCGAGCGCTACATCCACGAATGTCCGGATTTCGCGTCGCCGGAGGAAGTGGCGACCTTCGTGCGCATCGACAAGTTCAGCGACCACTCGATCGACCTGATGATCTACTGCTTCACCCGGACGATCAACTGGGGCGAATGGCTCGAGATCAAGGAGCGGCTGGCGTGCCGCATCAAGGAGATCGTCGAGGAAGCCGGGACCGCCTTCGCCCTTCCGAGCCGCAAGATCTATGTCGATGCCGACGAGCCCGTGGAGGCGGCAAAGATCGTCGCCTAGCCGACGCGCGGGGAGCAGGAGGCTTCAGGAGGCGAGATAGCCGCCGTCCACGCAGAGATTGTGCCCGACGACGAAGGAGGCGGAGTCCGAGGCGAGCCAGACGACTGCCTCGGCGACCTCCTCGGGCGTGCCCATCCTGCCCAGGGGAAGCGCGGCCGTCAGTGCCGGAATGTCCTTCGCGTGCACCATGGGCGTGGCCACCCGTCCGGGCGAGACGGCATTGATGCGGATGCCTCTTCGCGCATATTCCAGCGCCGCCGATCGGGTCATCGAAATGACCGCGGCCTTGGAGGCGCAGTAGAGCGCGTAGCCGGTGCTGGCGTTCCGGATGGCGCTGACCGAGGCGTTGTTGACGATCACGCCGCCGCCCTGCTTCAGCATGAGCCTGATCTGGGCGCGCATGCCTTCGAATACCGCCCGGACATTGATCGACATTACGGCCTCGTAGGCGGCGTCCGGCTGGTCGGCCAGAAGCGCGTTCGGCTCGCGGTATCCGGCGTTGTTGAAGGCGACGTCCAGCCGGCCGTACAGCCTTTCGACTTCTGCGACCAGGGCCGCCGCCGTCCCGCTTTCGGCCAGGTCGGCTTCGATGAAGGTCGCGCCGGCGCCCAGCCGGCGGCATTCCTCGGCAACGGCCTCGCCGCGCTGCCGGTCGCGGCCAGCCAGGACCACGGCCGCGCCGGCCCGCGCGAAGGCGAGAGCCGTCGCCCGGCCGATCCCAGACGTCGCTCCGGTAACCAGGACGACCCGGCCGACCCCATTCTCCTCCGATTTCCGCATCTTTCCCCTCCCATCCGGCAGCGATTCGGGATGATCATGCGTGTGTCGCCGCCGGACGTCTTGAACGATCATGGTGGCCGATCGGGAACATGGGGGCACCCCGCGGAAAGGATCGCGGGAGGCCGGAGGTAAGGGGGCTCAACATGACGGAAAAGGGAGATCAGAGAGGCGGGCCGCTGCTCAACATCGCGGATGTCGAGCTGACCGAACAGAAGCACGGGGAAGGGTTCGAGGCCCGCCTCGGCTCCATCTCAGGGCCGCTCGGGGCAAGGCTCCTCGGTTGCCGGGTCACCGTGGTCCCGCCCGGCAAGCGCGCCTGGCCCTTCCACAGCCATCATGCCAACGAAGAGATGTTCATCATCCTGGAGGGCGAAGGCACGCTGCGCTACGGCGACGGCGTCTATCCGATCCGCAGGGGCGACGTCGTGATCTGCCCGCCCGGCGGGCCCGAAACGGCGCATCAGATCGTGAACAGCTCCTCCGCCGACCTGACCTATCTGTGCGTCAGCACGATGAACGCGCCGGATATCATGGAATACCCGGATTCCGGAAAGTTCGGCGCCTTCGCCGGTGTTGCGCCCGGCGGCGACAAAAGCCGGCGGACCTTCACGATCTTCGGGCGCAAGTCCGACGCCGTCGACTACTGGGACGGCGAAGGCTGACGCGCGCCGGGGTTGTTCGGGACAATGTATTTCTGTCGCATTTGTCGTCGGCGGCCTAGAGTCCGGACATCCGCAACGGACATCACGGGGGTGGTTCGATGACGAAAGGGGATTGGCTGATATCGGCGGAGCACGCCCGGCGGGCGCTGCCCCCGGCACCGGCCCGGCAATGGGTGCGGCTGATGGAGAACGGCTCCATGCATGCCGGCCTTTACGCGCCGCCCGATCACGACGACCAGACCCCGCACGACCAGGACGAGGTCTATGTCGTCCTGTCCGGCAGCGGCACCTTCGTGCGGGACGGGGAGCGG
>JAJUFW010000213.1 GCA_029263555.1 Alphaproteobacteria bacterium | reverse complement strand
CGGATGTTCCGGCCGCCGAGATCGACCGCCAGGTAGCGGACGCTCGCTTCCAATGCCGCCTTGGCGACGCCCATGACGTTGTAGTGGGGCATGACCCGCTCTGCGCCGTAATAGGTGAGCGTGAGCAGGCTGCCGCCTTCGGTCATCAGCGGCACCGCCCGCTGGGCCACGGCCGTGAAGCTATAGCAGGAGATGTCCATCGTGCGCAGGAAATTGGCGCGCGTGGTGTTCAGGTACAGGCCGTCCAGCTCCGACTTGTCTGAAAAGGCGATGGCGTGCAACACGAAGTCGAGCCGGCCCCATTCCTTGGAGATGCGGTCGAATACGGCGTCGATGCTGGCTTCGTCGGTGACGTCGCAGGGCAGGACCACGGAGGATCCGACCTGGTCGGCCAAAGGCTTGACTCGCTTGAGCAGCGCGTCACCCTGATAGGTGAAGGCAAGTTCCGCGCCCTGGGCGGCGCATGCGTTGGCGATACCCCATGCGATCGAGCGGTCGTTGGCAACGCCCATGATCAGACCACGCTTGCCGGCCATGAGCGGGGTGGGAAGGGTCATGCAACAGCCTCGTTACGGGATTCCCCCGGTTCGGCACGGATCGAAACCGGAGGTTCGAAAGGAGGCCCGATCCTACACCAATGGTCCAAGCGGTCAAATATGCGAGGATGCGAGACGAGTATGGCTGATGTGAGAAGCTTCGGGGACGCTAGGTGAGCGCGCGGCTCTGGCGGGTCGTCAGGCGCCTGCTGACGACGGACTGGATTGAGTTCGGGCGTGAGCTGGTGACCTTCGCCGCCTTCGCCACGTCGCGGTTCATCAATGACCGGTGCCCGCAGGCGGCGGCGGCGCTGACCTATACGTCGCTCCTGTCGCTGGTGCCGTTGACGACGATCACGATCGGCATCGTTTCGGCCTTCCCGGCCTTCCAGGAACTGCAGGTCGGCTTCCGGGAGATCATCTTCGACAATCTCGTCCCGCAGGTTGGCGCGGCGGTCCTGGACAATCTCCAGGGTTTCGCCGCCAACGCCGGGCGCTTGACCGGGTTCGGCATCGTCGGCCTGATCGTCACCGCGATTCTCCTGCTTTCGACGATCGAGGGCGCCTTCAACGGGATCTGGCGGGTGAACGAGAACCGGCCGCTCCTGGTCCGGCTGCTGTCGTTCTGGGCGATCCTGACGCTGACCCCGATTCTGACGGTCACCAGCCTTTCGATCACGACCCAGTTTCTCCGTGGCGGCATCGGCGCGGCGGCCATCGGCCCCTTCCTGCAGATCCTTCCCACGCTGCTGGAATTCGTCGGCTTCATGGCCCTCTACTGGCTCATTCCGAACCGGTCGGTCCGCGCTGTCGACGCGGCGATCGGGGCCGGATTCGCAGCCATCCTGTTCGAGATCGCCAAGGCCGGCTTCGTCGTCTATCTGACGGCCGTACCCTTCTACCAGACGGTCTACGGCGCGATCGCCGTCATCCCAATCTTCCTGCTCTGGCTCTATGTCGCCTGGTCGATCGTGCTGGGCGGTGCCGTCATCGCCGCAAGCCTGCCCGACTGGCGGGCCGGCAAGATCCTGGGGGGCGACGTGGAGAAGCTGCTGCCCGCCCAGCGCTTGGTCATGGCCTGCGCGGTGCTTCGGGTCCTGCTCGGCGCAAGCCGTCTTGGCACCCGGATCCGGCGCCGTACGCTCCTGAGCCGGGTGCCGATCGGCGGGGCCATGCTGGACGGCATCCTGGACCAGCTGCGCCACGCCCGCTTCGTGGAACGCGGCCAGAACGACGGCTGGATCCTCTCGCGCGATCTCGGGACGGCGACGCTATACGACCTGGCCCGCAGCCTGGGCGTGGGGCTGCGCGGCGCCTCGGGCACGGTCAGAAGCCTGGCGGGCGAGTGCTGGGAGCAGGAGGTGATGTCGCTGCTGCACGACGCCGATCGCGCCCATCAGCAGATCATGGGCGTGCCTCTCCTGCGCCTCCTGGATCCCGGTCCGGCTTCGGAATTGCCGGAGCTGCGCCGGGACTTCGGCTGATGGCGGTAGGGGCGGAAGCGGGCTTGCCCCCTCAGCTGTGGGCTGCGAGGAAGGCGCGCATGTGGAACCGAGCCTGGTCCGGCTCGTAGGGTCGGCCCAGGGGACAGGCCCGCCGCGCCCGGCATCCGAGGCCGAGGCAGTCCTGGCCGTCTGGCCCTGCCAGATGGGAGGCGCAGGCCGCCACGTCGTAGTGTCCGGGCGCGAAGGCCCCGACCGGGCAGGTGGTGAGGCAGGGCCGATCCGGGCAGGCCTCGCATGGGCTCGGCCGGTCGTCCCGCGGCGGCAGCGGTACCTCCTCCGCAAGGGCGAATGCTCCGCGATAGGCATGCCACAGGCCGTAGTCCGGATGAATCAGCACGCCGATCGGGGAGGAATGGACCGGTTCGGCGCGCCGCGCCCATCGCTGGAACGGGAGATAGGGCGGGCCGTCGAAGGGGAAGAGGGGCGTGACGCCCAGCGCGGAGGCCGCCGCGGTCAGCTCGCGCTTCGTCCACTCGTCGAGGGTCGCTCCGGCCCCGCGGCCCCGGAAAGCGTGCCACATCGCCGGACCGGCATTCCCGACCATGATCACCGTCCGGACCGGGCGGCCGTCGGGAAGAGGGGGTACCGCGTCCTCTTCGGCGGGACGAAAGCCGCCGCGCAGAATGAAGCCGGCGTGCTGGAGCAGGGCCTCCGCTGCGGTAAGGAATCCGCCTTCCATGCCTGCGGTCGCCGACAGGGTCAGAACCCCGCCTTCCGACGCGGATCGTACGACTTTCCGGGGGTCCATCGGTTCAGGAACGCCGTCAGGTCGGGGTCTGGGGCGTCGGGCAGGACGACCTTGAGCTTGACGTACTGGCTGCCGCGCTGCCCGCTCGCCCGGTCGGGCAGGCCCTTGCCCTTGAGGCGGAGCACGGTGCCGGTATTGGATCCCTTGGGGATCGTGAGCTTCACCTTGCCGGTGACGGTCGGCACCTCGATCACGGCGCCCAGCACGGCCTCGTGCAGGGTGACCGGCATCTCCAGGTGGATGTCCGGTCCCTGCCGCGTGAACAGGGGGTCCGGTTCGACATGGATCTCGATCAGCGCATCGCCCGGCTGACCTCCCCCCATTCCGGGCAGGCCCTGGCCCTTCAGGCGCAGCGTCTGGCCGTCCTCCGTTCCCTCCGGAATGGCGATGTCGATGGTTCTGCCGTCGGTCAGGGTGAGGCGCTGGCGCGTGCCCCTGGCCGCGTCGCGGAAGCTGACATTGATGTGGTAGGAGACGTCGGTGCCCTTGCTGCGGAAGCCGCCGCGCCCGAAGAACTCCTCGAACACGTCCGAAGCGCTGAACCCTTCCCCGGGCCCGCGGCGACCGCCCCGGGCGCTGGCCCTGGCATAGGCGCGGTGGAAGGCGTCGGCCGCCCTTACCCGCCCGTTGGCATCGATCTCGCCATTGTCGAACTGCCGACGCTTGCGCTCGTCGCCCAGGAGCTCATAGGCGGAGGTCACTTCCTTGAAGCGCAGCTCGACGGCCTGGTCTCCCGGATTCAAGTCCGGGTGGAACTCCTTGGCGAGCTTTCGGTATGCCTTCTTGATCTCTTCCTGACTCGCCGTCCGCGAGACGCCCAGGACTTCGTATGGGTTGCGCATCCTCTTCCCTGAGGCAGATGTCGCGTCGGTGGTCGGTGGGCCACTTCGCGCCTAGGCTAGCCTTCCGCACCCTTCCTGTCACCGGTCCCGAAAGGGATGCTGCGGATGCCCGTCAACCTTTGCCGAAAGCGGCGACGCCGGGTGCTAGCCCGGCGTCGGTCAAGTCCTGATGGCGAAAGGATACGCCGTCAGCTGATGATCTGCCAGGTGCCGTCGCCCTGGCGGCACGCGGTGCCCTTGGCCGTTTCGGCCCGGCCGTCGACATAGATCGTGTGGGTGAAGTCTCGGCAGTAGTTGCCGCCCTGCTGATAGGTCCGGGTCGGGACGATCGTGCCGTAATTGCCGCTGTCCGGATTGCGCCAGGTCGCGCTCTGGCCGGTCGGCACCGTTTCGAAGGTGCGCTGCGCGGTCTGGTTGGCGTAGGTCTGGTCCGCCCGGTCGAGCGACGCGCCGATCTCGCTGCCGAGGAAGGCGCCGAGCAGGGCGCCCGCGCCCGTTGCGATCAGTCGGCCGCTGCCGCCCCCGATCTGCGACCCGAGAACGCCGCCGGCAACGGCCCCGCCAAGACCGCCCAGGGTCTGCTTGGTGCCACCGGTCGTGCAACCGGCGAGCAGGGCGCCTGCCGTGAGCGCGGCGATGGCGAACTTAGACTTCATGTTTCTTGCCCTCCTAGGTGTGGCTGCAGCCGCCCCTCGTGATATCGACCCCTCCGGGCAGCGTGCCGTCCAGACCCCCCTGCTCCAAAGAGATGTCTGGAAATGTCATATGAACGCTTTAAGCTAATCAACAATTAGGACGCAACTATGGCTTTCTCCAGTGACGACAGCCACATTCGATGACGATTTCGCGGGCCGGGAACCGCCGGACGATCCCTTCGCGCTGTTCGACGCGTGGCTCGCGGACGCGGGCACGAGCGAGCCGAACGATCCCAATGCGATGACCCTGGCGACGGCGACGCCCGAAGGCGTCCCCTCGGCACGCATGGTGCTGCTGAAGGGCGTCGACGGACCCGAGTCGGCCCGGCGCGGCTTCGTCTTCTACACCAATCTCGAAAGCAGGAAGGGCAACGAGCTTGCCGCGAACCCGCAGGCGGCGCTGGTCTTCCATTGGAAGACGTTGCGTCGGCAGGTGCGGATCGAAGGCCCGGTCGAGCCGGTGACGGCAGCGGAGGCCGATGCCTATTTCAACAGCCGCCCGCGGGATTCGCGCATCGGCGCCTGGGCGTCGCGCCAGTCCCGCCCGCTTTCCGCCCGGGCCGAGCTCGAGCGCCGGGTGGCCGAGTTCGGCGCCCGGTTCGGTGAGGGCGAGATCCCGCGGCCGGAATTCTGGTCGGGTTTCCGGGTTGTGCCGCGCCGGATCGAATTCTGGCACGACCGGCCGTTCCGGCTGCACGACCGGCTCGTCTACCACCGTGACGGCTCCGGCTGGCGCACCGAACGGCTCTATCCCTGACCGTCGCCGGCTGCGGACGAGAGACGGCGGGCATGAGCGATCCGTCCATCGGGTCTCCGGAGGAAGTCCGGCTGAAGCGCCGCGCGACCCATGTCAGCGTCGCGGTGGGCGTCACGCTCGCGCTCGCCAAGCTCGCCGCCTGGCTGATCACCGGATCGGTGACGATCCTGTCGTCCCTGCTCGACAGCATGGTCGACGTGATCGCCTCGGCGGTGACGATGATGACGGTCAGCCATTCGCTCCGGCCGCCGGACCGGTCGCACCGCTTCGGGCACGGCAAGGCGGAGCCCCTGGGCGCCCTCGCCCAGGCGGCCTTCATCGGCGGGTCCGGCCTCTTCATCGTGTTCCAGGCGATCGACCGGTTCCTTGACCCGAAGCCGCCGACCGGGACCAGCGTCGGGCTTGCGATCATGGGCGTGTCCATCCTGCTCACGCTCGGGCTCGTGACCTATCAGCACCATGTGGTCAGGCGCACGGGCTCGCTCGCCATCGCCGCCGACCGGCTTCATTATTCCGGCGACCTTCTGACCAATCTCGCCGTGGTCGCCGCGCTCGGCCTTTTCGAATATACGGGCGCCCTCTGGCTGGATCCCCTGGTCGGGATCGCGATCGCG
>JAJUFW010000264.1 GCA_029263555.1 Alphaproteobacteria bacterium | reverse complement strand
TTGATCTCGTGCCAGCGGGCAAGAAACGCGTCCCGATCCATGTCGGGCGGCTGGCTCAGATTGAAATGGATGTTGCCGTCGCCCAGATGGCCGAACGCGCAGACCCGGACTCCCGGCATCCGCTTCTCCACGGCGTCCGTCGCCTCCTCCAGAAAACGCGGCACGCGGCTGACAGGGACCGAGACGTCATGCTTGATCGAGCCGCCCTCTGAGCGCTGGGCCTCCACGAGACCTTCCCGGATCCGCCAGAAGGCGTGCGCCTGACGCTCGCTCCCGGCAAGGGCGGCATCGGTCACGATTCCGGCTTCGTAGGCGCTGGCGAGAGCCTGCTCCAACCGGTCGCGCGATGCGTCGTCGGGCGCGGCCGATGAGACCTCGACCAGCACGTACCACGGGGAAGGGGAGGCCAGGGGATCGACGATGCCGGGGACATGGCGGCACGCGAATTCCACGCCGATCCGGGGCATCAGCTCGAAGGCGGTGAGGGAATCCCCGCTGGCCGCCTTCAGCCGGGCCAGAAGCTCAAGCGCCGTTGCCGGATCGGGGACGGCAACGAAGGCCGCGTCCTGCCGTTTCGGCTTCGGGAACAGCCGGAGGACCGCCGCGGTCACGATGCCGAGCGTCCCCTCGGCTCCGATGAAGAGCTGCTTCAGGTCGTAGCCCGTATTGTCCTTGCGCAGCCGATTCAAGCCGTTCCAGATGCTGCCGTCGGCCAGCACCACCTCCAGCCCCAGGACCAGATCCCGGGTGTTTCCGTATCGAAGAACCGCCGTGCCGCCCGCGTTGGTCGAAATGTTGCCGCCGATGCGGCAGGATCCTTCGGCGCCCAGCGACAGGGGAAACAGCCGGTCGACCGCGTCGGCCGCTTCCTGGATCCGCTGCAGAACCACGCCGGCCTCGACCGTCATCGTATGGTCCAGCGGATCGACGTCACGGATGCGGTCCAGCCGGTCGGTCGACAGCAGGATCTGATCGGGGGCGGCCACGGCGCCCCCGACCAGGCCGGTGTTGCCGCCCTGGGGCACGATGCCGATGCCGGCTGCGGCGCAGACCCGGACGACGGCCGCGACCTCGGCCGTGGTTGCCGGCCTGACCACCAGCGCCGGCGCGCTCCGGTAGAGCCCGCGCCGTTCGGCGACGTAAGGGGCGCGATCGGCAACGTCTCCGATCCAGCCCTTCGGCCCGACGATCTCCCTGATCTTCGCGATGGCGGCCGTGCGGCCCGGGTCGCCTTCCATCATCGTGATCCGTCCCGGGGAGCAGCCGCCCGGCGCAGCCGGTCGTTGATTGCGGCGCCCAGGCCCTCCTCGGGAATGCTGACGACCGCGATCGTCTTGACACCCAGGCGATCGAGGGCGCGCAGGTAGGCGAACAGGTTGGCCGCCGCCTCGGCCAGGTCGCCCGTTTCGCTGAGATTCAGGACCGTCTCTCCCTTGCGCAGATCGGGGCCGAAGGTCAGCAGCGCCTCCCCGGGCCCCACCGTCGTGGCGTTCAGGCGGACGCGCGCCCCCGGGGCGTAATGGCTGACGAGCTGCCCGGGCGCGTTCGGCTTGTCGGGATTGCCGGAGGATGTCGCGACCGGCCCCAGCAGGGATTCCAGGGTCTCGCGCGTGACGCCGCCCGGGCGCAAAAGCAGGGGGCGCTCTCCCGTCAGGTCCAGGATCGTGCTCTCCAGCCCGACGGAGCAGCGGCCGCCGGCCAGGATCAGCGGCAGCCGGCCGCCCAGGCTCTCCAGCACATGCTGCGCGGTCGTCGGGCTCACCGCTCCGGACCGGTTGGCGCTTGGCGCCGCGATCGGAATTCCGGCGGCCCTCAGCAGGCGCTGGGCGGTCGGGTGTTCCGGTACCCGAACGGCAACGCTGTCCAGACCTGCAGAGACGAGCAGTGACAGCTTCGCGTCCGGTCGCCGCGGGAGTACCATGGTGAGGGGCCCGGGCCACAGCGTCTCCGCCACCAGATGGGCCCGGTCGTCGAACAGCGCGATCCGTTCCGCTGCGGCCGTATCGGCGCAGTGGACGATCAGCGGGTTGAAGCGCGGCCGGCCCTTCGCCTCGAACACCGCCGCAACCGCCCGGTCGTTCGTCGCGTCGGCGCCCAGCCCGTAAACGGTTTCGGTGGGGAACGCGACCAGCCGGCCGGCGCGCAGCGTCTCGGCAGCGCGGGCGATACCGGAGGGCCCGTCGGTCACGATCTCGGTCTTCATCGGTTCCATGGGGGCTCTATAGCGCAGCCAGCGGCACGGGCACAAACAATCACCCCGATGGCGGGACACCGTCCGGCCGGGCCACGATTCCGGGTGAGACCCGTCGCCGCGACGGCCGGGACGCGCCCGCGGCCCCTTGCAGAGAGAAGACGGTCGTCCGATCATTTCCGTCATGTGCATTGCGAAAGCAACGGCGGGCCGGGCGGGACGGCCGATCAGGGCTTGGAGCGTGCATGGCCCGCTTCCGTTGCGGGGCGACCGGAAAGGAGATCATGAAAGTGTCCGTTACCGTGAAACAGGATGGCGCGGCGGCATCGAGCTCCCAGCACGAGCCGACCCAGAGCTTCGCCACCGAGGGCATTGTGGCGATGGAGCGTCCAAGCCTGATCACCAGGTTCTTCATGGGGATCGTCGCCTGGGCCGAGCGCCTGAACCTCAAATATTCCAAGGTCGGCAATCCGCCCGTCTACGACAATGCGACCTTCCCCTGGGCTGCGGAGATCGAGAAGGAATGGCACCTGATCCGGGCCGAGCTCGATCGAGTCCTGGAGCGGCAGAGCGAACTGCCCAGTTTTCAGGACATCGCCGCCGACGTGCGCACGATCACCACCGACAACCACTGGAAGACCTTCTTCCTGCTCGGCTACGGGCTGAAGTCGGAGCAGAACATCGCCCAATGCCCGGAAACCTGGCGCATCGTCCAGAAGATCCCGGGACTGAAGACGGCGATGTTCTCGATCTTCGAACCCGGCAAGCACCTGCCGCCTCATCGCGGGCCCTATAACGGCGTCCTGCGGCTCCATCTGGGGCTGATCGTGCCCGAGCCTCGCGAGAAGCTGGGCATCCGGGTCGACCGGACGCTCTGCAACTGGACCGAGGGGAAGGTGCTGATCTTCGACGACGCCTATGAGCACGAGGCCTGGAACCACACGGACAAGACCCGGGTCGTACTGTTCGTGGACTTCGTCAAGCCGCTGCGGTTCCCGGCCCGGCTGGTGAACTGGCTGCTCTTGAATCTGGCGGTCTTCACGCCCTTCATCCGAGAAGGCGTGGATGCCCACACCGAATGGGAGAAGCGCTTCTACGCCGAAGCCGAGGCGCTGCGGAACCGGCCCGCAAGCTAGGCACGGTCTCCCCGAACCGCGTCGGATGCAGGGGAAGGGAGCTGCGGTCGCCCTTCGGGGCGGCCGCGCTCAGGAGTGCCGCTTCAGCGTGAATTCGCCGTCGCGGATGCGGCGGGGCAGATCGATGAAGAGGTCAGCCACCAGTTCCTCGCCGTGCAGATCCACCATGTCCGTCAACGCGGCGTAGATTGCGGTCGTCGCCAGGATCTCGGGTGCAACACCCCGGGCCAGCGCCGCATCCCAGGCATCGAGCAGGAGGTTGAGCGCGATCCGCTTCTGTTCCGCTTCGGGCAGATCTTTCGGGTTCATGGCCGTCCCCAGGCGATGAAGGCGGGGTTCTCGAATCCGGGCTTGCCGTAGATCAGCGGTTCGCCCCCCGCAGTCGTGATGCGTCCGCCGGCGGCGGCCAGGACGGCATGGCCGGCGGCCGTGTCCCATTCCATCGTCGCGCCGTAGCGCGGATAGACATCCGCCTCCCCGGCGGCCACCAGGCACAGCTTGAGCGAGGAGCCGACCTGCCGCTCGGCCGCGATGGTGCGGCCCTTGAGCAGCCGCTCGATCTCGGTGCGGTCGCCATGCCGCCGGCTCCGTACGATGGTAAGGCCCTGTCCCGGGACCGTGCGGGCGCTGATCGGCCGGGGCCGGCCGCCGCCTTCCGCCAGCTCTGCGCCCGTTTCCGGGGAGCCAGCATAGGTGGCGTCGAGGGCCGGTGCATGAACGACCCCCAGGACCGGCCGCCCGTCTACGATCAGCGCGATGTTCACCGTGAACTCGCCGGTCCGGGCGACGAACTCCCGCGTGCCGTCAAGCGGGTCGACCAGCCAGAACCGCCCGCCCGACACGTCGGGCACATGGCCTGCCGAATGGGCCTCTTCGGCGATGACCGGCGTGCCCGGGGTGAGCGTTGCAAGCCCCGCCAGGATCACGCGCTCCGCCGCGGCGTCGGCCAGGGTCACCGGGCTGCCGTCGGCCTTCCGGACGGTCCCGAAATCGTCTCCGGCATGGATCCGCATGATCTCCTCGCCGGCCATACGGGCCAGCCGGCAGACCTGGTCGATGAGGCTGCCCGGCCGGGCCCCGCCCGTGTTCATGGTGCCGTCCTTTCCGGCCAGAATGCGCCCGCGACGTTCACTGGGCAGCCTCCGCCGCCCCCCGCGCGATCAGGCGCCACAGCTTCTCGGGCGTCGCCGGCATATCCACATGGGTGACGCCGAACTCGGCCAGCGCATCGACCACGGCGTTGATGACCGCCGGCGGGGCGCCGATTGCGCCGGCTTCCCCCGCGCCCTTCATGCCCAGGATGTTGGTCCGGCACGGCACGACATTGTAGCGGAACTTCACGAAGGGCAGGGTGGCGGCGCGCGGCATCGCGTAGTCCATGAAGCTGCCCGAGAGGAGCTGGGCGGTTTCCGGGTCGAAAACGGCATGCTCCATGAGCGCCTGCCCGATTCCCTGGGCGATCCCGCCATGCACCTGACCCTCGAGCAGCAGGGGGTTCAGCACCACGCCGAAATCGTCGACGACCGAATATGCCAGGATTTCGACCGTACCGGTTTCGGGGTCGATTTCCAGCTCGCAGACATGAGCACCGTTGGGATAGGTGGGGGAAGGTGGTGCGAA
>JAJUFW010000527.1 GCA_029263555.1 Alphaproteobacteria bacterium | reverse complement strand
TACGCCGCCGGCGAGATCATGGCCGGAAACGTGCTGGGCGAAGGCTATGCGGCGGGAATCGGTATGACCATCGGCAGCGTCTTCGGGCGCATCGCGGGAGAGAGGGCGGCGCGCCATGCACGCAACTGAACATCTGAAGGAAGCCGAACGGCTGATGACGGTCTGCAACTCCTGCCGCTATTGCGAGGGGTTGTGCGCCGTCTTCCCGGCCATGGAGCAGCGCCGCGTCTTCACGGACGGCGATCTCAACTATCTTGCCAATCTCTGCCATGGCTGCGGGGCGTGCTACATCGATTGCCAGTTCTCGCCGCCGCACGAGTTCGACGTCAACGTGCCGAAGACCCTGGCCCGGGTCCGCGCGGACTCGTATCGCGCCTATGCCTGGCCCAAGGCGCTCCGGCCGATGTTCGACCGCAACGGCCTTGCCATCGCCGGGGTCACGGCGGCAAGCGTCGCCGCCTTCATCCTGGGCTTCGCGCTCTGGCACGACCCGCGGGTCCTGTTCGCGCCGGCCGAGTCGTTCTACCGGCTGATGCCGCACAATGTGATGGCGTCCATCTTCCTGGCCGTCGGCCTCTTCACCCTGGTCGCCCTGGCGATGGGGTTCCGCAACTTCTGGCGCGACATCCGCGCGGGCGGGCCCGCCCCGGACGACGGCCGGTCCTTCCGGCAGGCGTTCAGGGACGGGGCGGCGCTCCGTTATCTCGATGGCGGCGGAGCCGGCTGCTACAACGAGGACGAAAGGCCGACCGACCGCCGCCGGCTCTTCCACCATCTGACCTTCTACGGCTTTGCGCTCTGCTTCGCCGCGACGGCGGCGGGGACGATCCTGCATTACCTCTTCGACAGCCCGGCGCCCTACGCCTGGTACGAACTGCCGAAGCTGTTCGGGATTCCGGGCGGGATCGGGCTGGTGATCGGGCCGGCCGGGCTCCTGCACCAGAAGCTGCGGCGCGACCCTCGGCTCGTGGACGAGGCGCGGTTCGGCATGGACGTGGCGTTCCTTGCCATGATGTTCCTCACCGGCCTGACCGGGCTCCTGCTCATGGCCTTCCGGGAGACGGCCGCGATGGGCGTCTTCCTGGCGCTCCATCTCGGCGTCGTCTTCTCGCTCTTCCTGACCATGCCCTACGGCAAGTTCGTGCACGGGCTCTACCGGTTCGGCGCGCTTTTCCTCTATGCCCGGGAAAGACGTGCGGAAAGCGACGCGGCCGGCGGATGAAGACGGCCCGCGGGACCGGACCGGGGGCCGGACGTTGGCGGACCGGCGCGGCGGGTCCGCCCCCGACGCTCAGCCCGCGGTGTCGACGCTGACCACCACCGACATGCCGGGTGCGAGGCGCGCCGCCAGCTCCTGATCCGGATCGAGCTCGATGCGCACCGGCAGCCGCTGGGTCACCTTGGTGAAGTTGCCGGTCGCGTTGTCCGGTTTCAGCACGCTGAACTCGGCGCCGGTCGCGGGCGAGAAGCGCTCGACATGCCCGGTCAGGACCGCATCGTCCAGGGCGTCCACGGTGATCGTCGCCTTCTGGCCGACCTTCATGGCCGCGAGCTGAGTTTCCTTGAAGTTGGCGTTGATCCAGACCGATTTCGGCACGAGCGCCATGAGCTGAGTGCCGGCGGTGACGTACTGGCCGAGACGGGCGCCGACCTCGCCGATGCGGCCGTCCTGGGGCGCGTGGATGCGGGTGTTCTCGAGATCGATCTCGGCCAGCCGGACCGCGGCTTCGGCGGACTGGACGGCGGCTTCCAGCGACTGCCGGCCGACGATCGTTGCGGCCACGTCCTGCCGGGCGACCTCCAGCGATGCCTTGGCCTGGTCCAGCGCGGCCCGCGCCTGCTCCAGGGCGGCCCGGGCAAGGTCCGCATCCCGGGCCGTGGAGACGCCCCGGTCGACAAGCTGCTTGATCCGCTCCCATTCCGCCTCGGCCGTGGCAAGCGCGGCCTCGGCGCCGGCAACCTCCGCCTCGGCGGCGGCGACCCTCGCCTCGTTCGACCGGCGCTCCTGCTCTGACGCGGCAAGCGCGGCCTCGGCGCCGGCCAGCATCGACCGCGCCTGCCGAAGCTTCTGTTCGAAGATGCGATCGTCGAGGCGGACCAGCAGCTGGCCCGCCTTCACTTCCTGGAAATCCTGGACGGCGACCTCGGCGACATATCCCGCAAGCTGCGGGCTGATGAGGGTGACCGAGCCGCGCACATAGGCGTTGTCGGTCGTCTGGACGGAGCCGACGAAGGGCGGCAGGTCCCAGGCGTAAAGGATGAGAAGGATGCCGACGCATCCTGCAAGGACTGCGGCGACGGTCGCCGACGATTTCAGGATCTTCAGCATGGGAGGAGCGTGTCGAAGGTCATGCGGTGGCGGGTTCCGGCGTCATCCGCTGCCTGGCCGCCCTGACCGCGACATGGATAATCAGGGCGACGAGCGCCAGCATGGCGACGCACGCGACAAGAAGGAACAGGTCGTTGTAGGCGAGGACGCTGGCCTCCCGAGTCGCCTGGGTGCTGAGCAGGCGCAGCCCCTCGGCCTGTCGCAGGGCGGGGTCGGTGATCACCTGCGCATAGGCGCCGCTGAGCGCGTTCACTCGCTGGGCGGCGACGGGATCGGAGAGGGCGAGGTGCCCGATCAGCTCGTTCAGATGCACGTTCTGGCGCAGGACGACGAAGCTGCCGAGAAGAGAGCTGCCCAGGAGGCCGCCGATGCT
>JAJUFW010000070.1 GCA_029263555.1 Alphaproteobacteria bacterium | reverse complement strand
GCGGGCGCGAGCGCGCCCGCGACTGCCTTCCCGGTCCGGATTGCGCCGGGCAGGGAAGGGGAGGTTCCGGCTCGATACCCACCCGGCACGCC
The DNA here is from genome assembly GCA_029263555.1 of Alphaproteobacteria bacterium. Lineage (GTDB taxonomy): Bacteria > Pseudomonadota > Alphaproteobacteria > DSM-16000 > Inquilinaceae > JAJUFW01. The sequence continues at coordinate 9,441 of JAJUFW010000070.1, read as the reverse complement.
GTTGCGCGTCGCCGGGTTTCTTCGTTGCGGCCGTTCCCGGTGCCGAAAGGGATTGCCTAGGCTCCGACGCACCCCGATACTGCGAAGTGGTAATACCACTTGAAAGCCATCGAGGTCCGCATCGATGAAGATGCCCGCACCGGATGCCGCGATCCTGGTCCGTCGTGCCGACATCGTCGCGGCCTTGCGCGAGATCGTGCCCGGCGAGGGCGTGATCGCCGATCCCGAGGAAATGCGAGCCTTCGAAAGCGACGGCCTGACCGCCTATCGGCAGATGCCGATGGTCGTCGTCCTGCCATCCACCACGGAGCAGGTCTCGCGGATTCTCCGCTTTGCGCACGACAACGGCATCAAGGTCGTGCCCCGGGGGGCGGGAACCTCTCTTTCCGGCGGTGCGCTGCCCCTGGCCGACGGCATCCTGCTCGGCATGTCCAAGTTCAACAAGGTTCTGGAGATCGATTTCCGGAACCGGTGCGCCAGGGTGCAGCCCGGGGTCACCAATCTCGGCATCACGACCGCGGTCGCCCATGCGGGCTTCTATTACGCCCCGGATCCGTCCAGCCAGATCGCATGCTCGATCGGCGGAAACGTGGCGGAGAATTCGGGCGGGGTCCACTGCCTGAAATACGGGCTGACCACGAACAACCTGCTGGGCCTGGAGATGGTGCTGATCGACGGGTCGGTGGTGCGCCTGGGCGGCAAGCATCTGGATGCCGAGGGCTACGACTTCCTGGGCGTCGTCACCGGATCGGAAGGGCTTCTCGGCGTGGTGACGGAGGTCACCGTACGGCTCCTGAGACGTCCGGAAACCCAGCGCGCCCTGCTGATCGGCTTCCCGACGCTGGAGGACGGCGGCGAGTGCGTTGCCCGGATCATTGCTGCCGGGATCATCCCCGCCGGACTGGAAATGATGGACCGGCCGGCGATCAAGGCGGCCGAGGACTTCGTCCATGCGGGTTACCCGCTCGATGTCGAATCGCTGCTGATCTGCGAGCTGGACGGCCCCGAGGCCGAGGTCGAGCATCTGGTCGCGGAGGTCGAGAAGATCGCCCGCGCATGCAATGCGGCGTCCATCCGGGCCAGCCGGTCGGAGGAGGAGCGCCTGTCCTTCTGGGCCGGCCGTAAATCGGCATTCCCCGCCGTCGGCCGGATCAGCCCGGACTACTACTGCATGGACGGGACCATTCCCCGCAGGCAGCTGCCCCATGTCCTGCGCCGGATGACGGAGCTGTCGGTCCGGTATGGATTGCGCTGCGCGAACGTCTTCCATGCCGGCGACGGCAATCTCCACCCGCTCATTCTCTACGACGCGAACCGGCCGGGAGAGCTGGAGGCGGCGGAAGCCTTCGGCGCCGATATCCTGAAGCTGTGCGTGGAGGTCGGCGGCGTCCTGACGGGCGAGCACGGCGTCGGGGTCGAGAAGCGGGATCTCATGGAGGTGCAATTCGGACCGCAGGACCTGGAACACCAGCAGCGGCTCAAATGCGCGTTCGACGCGGAAGGCCTGCTCAATCCCGGCAAGGTCTTCCCGCGGCTGCACCGATGCGCCGAATTGGGGCGGATGCACATCCACCGGGGGCAGGTTCCGTTCCCCGACATCCCGCGGTTCTGACCGGCCGGACGGGGGTAAAGCGTGGGAACGATGACCGAACGCTTGCAGCCACGGAACACGCCGGAACTGGTCGACGCGATCCGCTCGGCCGTCGCGGCGCGGACGCCGCTCGAGATCATGTCCCGCGGCACGAAGCGCGGCCTCGGCCGCCCCCTGCGGTGCGATCGAATCCTCGATCTCTCGGCCCTTTCCGGCATCGATCTCTACGAGCCCGAGGAACTGGTGATGACGGCGGCCGCCGGCACGCCTCTCGCCGAGATCGGCGATGCGCTGGCCGAACGCCGGCAGCAGCTTGCCTTCGAGCCGCCGGACCTGGGACCGCTTCTGGGCGCGGGGGCCGGGCAGGCGACGATCGGCGGGATCTTCGCCTGCAATCTTTCGGGGTCGCGGCGGATCAAGGCGGGGGCGGCGCGGGACCATCTGCTAGGATTCACGGCGGTTTCGGGCCGGGGGGAGGAGTTCCGGGCCGGCGGGCGGGTGGTCAAGAACGTGACCGGATACGACCTGCCGAAGCTCCTGACTGGCTCCTACGGCACGCTGGCCGCGATGGCCAGCGTGACCTTCAAGGTCCTGCCGGCGCCGGAAACGACGCGAACGCTTCTTCTGCGCGGCCTGGACGACGCATCGGCGATCGATGCGCTCAGCCGCGCGGCCGGCAGCCCGTTCGAGGTCGCGGGGGCGGCCCATCTGCCGGCCGGGCCGGCGGCGCGCGTCCTGGACGGGCTGGCGCCGGCTGTGGGCGCGGCGACGGCCCTGCGCCTCGAAGGGTTCGGACCTTCCGTTGCATCCCGGGGCGGCGGCCTCACGGCGCTTCTTTCCCCCTTCGGCGAGGTCGAGCTGCTGGACGACGATCGGTCGGCGGTCTTCTGGCGCCGCATCCGGGACGTCGAGCCCTTCGTCGGCGACGATCGGATCGTCTGGCGGCTGTCGGTTCCGCCGGCGGACGGCGCAGAGGCGGTCGCTGCCCTCGGCGGGGGATGGGAGCACTATTACGACTGGGGCGGCGGCCTGATCTGGATTGCCGCCGGGATCGAGGCGGCCGGACCCGATGCCGGTGCCTCCCGGGTGCGCGCGGCGGTCAGTGCGACCTCCGGCCATGCGACGCTGATCCGCGCGCCCGCGGAAATCCGCGCGGCGGTCGATGTGTTCCAGCCGCCGGCAGGGGCGCTCGCCGCCCTTTCGCGCCGCGTAAAGCGGAGCTTCGATCCGGAGGGAGTCCTGAACCCGGGCCGGATGTACGCGGCGGACCTGGACGAATGACCGGCGTGCTGCCCCTTGCGAGGTTCTGAGAGATGCAGACCAGCTTCACCCTGGCCCAGCTTGCCGATCCCGGGATCCGGGAAGCTGAGAAAATTCTCCGCGCCTGCGTCCATTGCGGCTTCTGCACCGCGACCTGCCCGACCTACGTGATCCTGGGCGACGAGCTGGACAGCCCGCGCGGCCGCATCTACCAGATCAAGGACATGCTGGAGAACGACCGTCCGGCCTCGGCCGCCGTGACCCGGCATCTCGACCGCTGCCTCTCCTGTCTTGCCTGCATGACGACCTGCCCGTCTGGGGTGCACTACATGCATCTGGTCGACCATGCGCGGGTCCATGTCGAAAGGACCCATCGGCGCCCCTGGCCGGACCGGATGCTGCGGGCCGTCCTGGCCCGTGTCCTGCCGTATCCCGGACGGTTCCGCCTTGCCCTGCTGGCGGCCGGCGTCGCCCGTCCGTTCGCGAGGCTCATGCCGGCCCGGCTGCGGGCCATGCTGGAACTGGCGCCGCGCCGGCTGCCGCCCGTGGGCGGGATCGACCGGCCCGGCGTGTGGCCGGCCGAAGCCGCATCCCGACGGGCCCGGGTCGCGCTCCTGAGCGGCTGCGCCCAGACCGTTCTCGCTCCATCGATCAACGAGGCCACCGTCCGCCTGCTGAACCGGGCCGGCGTCGAGGTCGTGGTCGCCGAAGGCGCGGGATGCTGCGGCTCGCTCACCCATCACATGGGGAAGGAGGACCTGGCCCTCGCTTCGGCCCGCGCGAATATCGCGGCGTGGTCGAAGGAGGCCGAAGGCGCGGGGCTCGATGCCGTCATCGTCAACACCTCCGGATGCGGCACGACGGTGAAGGACTACGGCTTCCTCTTCCGCGACGACCCGGACTGGAGCGACCGGGCGCGCAAGGTGTCCGGTCTCGGGCGGGACGTGACGGAGTTCCTGGCGGAAATCGGACTTCCACCGTTGAGGCCGGAGTTCCGACGCCTTCGCGTCGCCTATCATTCCGCCTGCTCGCTGCAGCATGGCCAGCGCGTCGGCGAACAGCCGAAGGCGCTGCTGGCCTCTGCCGGGTTCGAGGTCGTGGACGTCCCCGAAGGGCATCTGTGCTGCGGCTCGGCCGGAACCTACAACATCCTGCAGCCCGGGCTGGCGCGCGAGCTGCGGGACCGCAAGGTCGCGAACATCGAAAGCCAGGCGCCCGACGTGATCGCCGCCGGCAATATCGGCTGCATGACGCAGATCGCGACGGGCACGGCCATCCCCGTCGTGCATACGGTGGAGCTTCTGGACTGGGCGACGGGAGGCCCGCGGCCGGCGGCGCTGTCCCGACTGGCCTGATCGCCCGGACCCTCGCCGCCGCTCCGCCTCAGTGCAGGACCAGGGCCGTCTGTTCCTGCGGCGCCATCGGCCCGGACTGGTGATGGACGATCTTCCAGCCGTCGGCCGTCCGCACCAGGACATTGCTCGCCGAGAGAGACGCCTTGCCGATCCGCTCCCGGCAGAGGACGACCGCGGCCGTGCCGTGAAGGGCGACCCGCGCCTCGTCGACGGTGACGGCCGGCGGCTTCGCCAGCACGGCCCGCCAACTCGCCATCACCTCCGCGCGGCCGAACAGCGGCGCCCAGCCCGGATGCACGCAGCTTACCTGCGGACGGTCCGCCCAGAGCCGTCCCATCGCCTCGATGTCGCCGGTCGCGAACGCCACATAGAAGGCGTCGTTGGCCGCCAGAACGGCGCTCTCGTCATCCATGTCCGACCCTTCAGGCCTCGACCCAGGCGATGCGCAGGACGTTCGTGTTGCCCGGGGTGCCGAAGGGCACGCCGGCGGTGATCACCAGGCGTTGCCCTTCTTGGGCCAGCCCGTCCCGGTAGGCGGTGCGGCAGGCCTTGTTCACCATCTCCTGCAGGGATGAGATCTCCGGCGTCTGGACCGCGTGGACGCCCCAGCAGAGCTGCATGCGCCGGGCGGTCTTGAGCTCGGACGTCAGGCACAGGATCGGCACCTCGGGCCGCTCCCGCGCCGCCCTCAGGGTCGTCGAACCCGACGTGGTATAGGTCGCGATGGCCGCCGCGCCGATCGTATGGGCGACCTGGCGGGCTGCCGCGGTAATGGCGTCGGCGGCGGTGTTCTCGGGCTCCGGATGCTGGGCGTCCATGATCGCGCGGTAAAGCGGATCCCGTTCGACCCGGGCGGCGATCCGATCCATCATCTCCACGGCCTCGACCGGGTACTGACCGGACGCGGTCTCGGCCGACCGCATCACCGCATCGGCGCCGTCGAACACCGCCGTCGCCACGTCCGAGGCTTCCGCCCGGGTCGGGGTCGGGGCCGAGATCATGCTCTCCAGCATCTGGGTGGCGACGATGACGGGCTTGCCCGCCATGCGGCAGCGCCGGACGATCTGCTTCTGGATCGACGGCACCTCCTCGGTCGCCATCTCCACGCCCAGGTCGCCGCGCGCGACCATCACCGCGTCCGTGAGCTCGACCAGCTCGACCAGATGGTCGATCGCGCTCGGCTTCTCCATCTTCACGATGATATGGGCCCGGCCGGCGATGAGCTTGCGGGCCTCGGCCACGTCCTCCGGACGCTGGACGAAGGAGAGGGCGATCCAGTCGACGCCGATGTCGAGCGCATACGCAAGGTCGGCCCGGTCCTTTTCGGTGAGCGGCGACAGCCGGAGCAGGGCGTTGGGCACGTTCAGGCCCTTGCGGTCGGAAAGCTGCGCTCCGGCTTCGACCACGGCCGACGCCCAGCCGTCGCCGTTCTCCTCCACCCGAAGCCGGACCTTGCCGTCGTCCAGCAGCAGGACGGTGCCCGGCGTCAGGACCTCCATCACCTCGGGATGGGGCAGGTAGACGCGCGAGGAATCCCCAGGCGTCGGATCGCTGTCCAGGCGGAATTTCTGCCCGATCTTGAGCCGCACCGGCCCGTTCTCGAACGTTCCCAGGCGCAGCTTCGGTCCCTGCAGGTCGGCCATCACCGCGATCGGGCGCTGGTACTCCTCCTCCAGGGCGCGGAGGATCCGGAGGCGCTTGCCATGGTCCTCCTGGGTGCCGTGGCTGAAGTTCAGGCGGAAGACGTCGACGCCCGCCTCGAACAGCCGGCGAATGACCTCCTCCGACTCGGTCGCCGGGCCCAACGTGGCCACGATCTTCGTCTGTCGCGAGCGTTTGAGAACGGGGCGTTTGCTCATGCCTGAACCGTGTCGTGAGGAAGAATCAGAATCGAACGGAAATCGTTGACATTGGTGAGGGTCGGTCCGGTTCGAACCAGACCGTCCAGTTCCCGGAAATAACCATATCCGTCATTGGCTTCCAAGCTGCGTCGGGCGCTGATGCCAAGCGCTGCCGCCTTTGCCGCCATTTCGGGGACGTAGAGGCAGCCGGCATTGTCCTCGGTCCCGTCGATGCCGTCCGTGTCGCAGGCCAGACCCCAGATGCCCGGATGCCCGTCGAGATCGGCGGCCAGCGACAGCAGGAACTCGGCATTGCGGCCGCCGCGCCCCTCCCCGCGAACGGTGACCGTCGTTTCCCCGCCCGAAAGCAGGACCGCAGGCGGCTCGACTGGCTGGCCGCGAAGCGCCACCTGCCGGGCAATCGCCGCGTGGACCAGCCCGACGTCGCGCGCCTCGCCCTCGATCCGGTCCGACAGGATCACCGGCGTGACCCCGTGCCTGCGGGCGACGGCGGCCGCCGCCTCCAGGGCGTCCTGCGGCGTCGCGATCAGGCGCGTCACCGTGCGCTCGAAAACCGGGTCGCCGGGCTTCGGCGTTTCGTGTTCGGCGGCCTCCAGATGCTTCACCACGGAAGCGGGCGCGTCGATGCGGTACTTGGCCAGGATCGCGCGGGCTTCCGCGAAAGTGGTCGGGTCCGGCACTGTCGGGCCCGACGCGATCACTCCCGGATCGTCGCCGGGCACGTCCGAAATCAGCAGCGTGACCAGGCGCGCGGGCGCGACGGCGGCGGCCAGCCTGCCGCCCTTGATGGCGGACAGATGCTTGCGCACGCAGTTCATCTCCTGGATGGTCGCGCCCGACCGCAGCAGGGCGCGACCGACCGCCTGCTTGTCGGCAAGCGTGAGGCCCGGCGCGGGCAGGGGCAGAAGCGACGAGCCGCCGCCCGAGACGAGGCACAGGACAAGGTCGTCCTCGGACAGGCCGGACACTAGGTCCAGCATGCGCTCCGCCGCCTTCAGGCCCGGTTCGTCCGGAACCGGGTGTCCGGCCTGAACGATCTCGATCGATCGACAGGGGACCTCGTGGCCGTAGCGCGTGACCACCAGCCCTTCGACCGGCGCGGGAAAGTGCTCCTCCACCGCCCTTGCCATGGCGGCGGAGGCCTTGCCGGCGCCGATCACGACCGTGCGTCCCCGCGCCGGCGGCTCCGGGAGGTGCGGCGGAACGCAAACGGAAGGCAGCGCCGATGCGACGGCGGCGTCGAAAAGGCTGCGGAGCAGGGAATGCGGATCGACTGTCATTGCGGCGTCAAGGCAACCACATCCGGGCCGTTTGTCAACGGCGGTTCTCTCACCGGGCGAGGTCGGCCGGCCTTGCGCAACCGTCACGACGTGCCGCCCGGGGAACGGCGCGTCAGTCGCGGGCCTTGCCGCGGCGGGCACCTGCGGCCGCCGATTCGTAATGCTCCAGCACCCATTCGAGGTGCCGACGCATGGCCGCTTCGGCATCGGCGGGGTTCCGCGCGGCAATGGCCTCGTAGATGGCGCGGTGATGCTCCAGCACGCAGCGGTCGTCGGCTTCGGCCAGGAACAGCTCGTAGCGGTGGAACTCCAGCATCTGGGCCAGGATGTCCCGAATGACGGAAAGGATATGGGTATAGACCGGACTGCCGGCGGCCTGGCCGATGGCGAGATGGAAGGCCATGTCCTCCTGGGCCTTGTCCGGCCGCGTTCCGCCGTCGGCGGTCCGGCGCGATCCCGCCGCGGCCATGGCCTCCAGCCTCGTCCTGATCTCGTCCAACTGGCCTGCGGTCGCGCGCTCCGCCGCCCGGCGCGCGGCCCAGCTTTCCAGGGCGACCCTGATTTCGGCAAGGTCGTGCAGGTTGTCCAGCTTGCGGCGGACCAACGCCGTCAGCGCGCCATCCATGGCTGCCGCCGAGGAAACGACCCGCGTTCCGCCGCCCTGTACGGCGGCCAGAAAGCCCTGCGCTTTCAATCGTTCGAGCGCGGCGCGTACCGACACCCGGCTTACCCCCATGCGGTCGGCCAATTGCCGCTCGCCGGGAAGCCGCTCCCCCGGGGCAAGGGCGCCGCAGGCGATCATGTCCAGGATTTCCTCTGCGACCCGGTCGGCAACGCCGCGCGACTGGGAAACGGAAGAAAGGGAAGGGGAAGGGTGTCTGTCCACCGCGTCGTCAAGGGAGCGAATCTTCGGTCCCGTCGGAGCCTGACGGATCGGCCTTCCAGCGTCAATGTCGGCGGCGGCAGAGGCGGGCGTGGCTCATGTGCCGGCGGCGTTCTGCGGCGCCCCGGCCGGCGGGCCGCCGAATACGGGCATCATCGCCTGGCGGCGCAGCCAGTCGCAGAGCGCCGTAGCGCCGCGGCCCCGGTGCCGGCCGGCGGGCTCGACCAGGACATAGCCGCGTTCGGTCGAAACCGGCCGGCCGAGAACGACGAGCTGCCCCGCGCCGATCAGTTCGTCCACCAGCGGCCGCCAGCCGAGGGCCACACCCTGCCCGGCGACCGCCGCCTGCACCACCATCGGATAGTTGTTGAAGGTGAGCCGGCCCGATCCTGCCGGCGGGTCGAGGCCGTGGGCGCGGAACCAGTCGGGCCAGGTCAGCCACCGGCCCGGATTGGCGCTTTCGAGATGGAGAAGCGGCAGGTCGAGGAGATCGGCGGGGTCGGCGACCGGCGGGCGGCCGGCGGCGCAGCCGGGGCTCGCCACCGGCACGACCACCTCGGGGAACAGCGGGGTCACCCGGCAGCCGCGGCCCCGCCGTGCGCCGAAGGCGACGGCCGCGTCGAAGGGCTGGTCGGCGGGGTCGATCGCGTCCTGAAGGGTGACGATGCGCACCTCGCGCCCGTCGAGGGCGGCGCTGAGCGCGGCGAGGCGCGGCATCAGCCAGAACGCCGCAAACCCGAAATCGGTCGCGATGTCGAACCGCCGCCGCGCCGGGGCGGCGGAAAGCTCCGCCGTCGCCCCGGCAATGGTGTCGAGGCCCTGGCGCACCGCCTGGAACAGACGCGCCCCTTCGGGGGTCAGCACGACCCCGCGGCGCAGCCGGCGGAACAGGGGCACGCCCAGCTCGGCCTCGAGCGCGCCGATGCGATGGCTGACGGCCGACTGGGTCGTGCCGAGGGCGCGCGCCGCCGCGCTGAAATTGAGCTGCCGCGCCGCCACCTCGAAGACGACCAGGGTCTGGAGCGACGGCAGCCGCCGGGACCGGTCTGGCATGATCAGCATCTCATGTCTCCATGACGGCGTCGCCCGTTCACAGGCAATGATAACGGGTGCGATGCTGTTGGCCACAACCATCGCGTCTGCCGAATAGGTCGGCGGCGCGTCCACCCGTGACAGGCAGGCAGGGAGACCCATGCAGCGCAGATCCGGC
>JAJUFW010000580.1 GCA_029263555.1 Alphaproteobacteria bacterium | reverse complement strand
GGCGTCGCCGACCGTACCGATATCCATCGACCGGTGGAGGCCGTGATAAGGGCGGCCGACAAGGCGCTCTACCGGGCCAAGCTGCAGGGACGGAACCGGGTGGCGCAGTAGCGGGACCGGCCCCGTCCCGTCAATGGTCCGCCCTGATCCGCCCAGTATCCTCCGGCGGGATGCGGTCCGGATAGCGTTCCCGGTACTTCTCGTGGGCGCCCGGCATGACCGTGTTCAGGCCGCAGACGATCTGGCGGCCGCCGAAATCCCCTCCGGCCCAGGTGTACAGGTCGTCCCTGTCCACGGGGAAGCATCGGGACGTTCCGGAAGTCTGGACGCCACCGTCGTCGGCGCAGGCGGCGAGGAGTCCTGCGGCCAGCAGGGCCGCCAGCGTTGAAGCTCTCATTGAGCGACCTCGTACATGCGAAGTTAGTGCAGAAATCTAGGGACGATCGGGGCGCTTGCCAGAAGAAAATCGCGCCCTGGTCCCGAGCCGGCGCTGCAGGGTTTAGGACTTGCGCGGCGAGGCGGCCTCATGTCCCAATCCGGGAGAAGCGACCGCATCGGAGATCCGGACGCGAAACGACAAAAGAGCGCAAGCCGGCACTTTGCAATGTTCGCCAAGATTCTGATCGCCAACCGCGGCGAGATCGCCGCCCGCATCATCCGGACCGCGCGGCGGATGGGCATCGGAACGGTCGCCGTCCATTCCGAAGCCGACGCGGACGCCCTCCATGTGCGGCTTGCAGATGAAGCCGTCGCCATCGGCCCGGCCGCGTCGGCCAGCTCATATCTCGCGATCGACCGGATCGTCGACGCATGCCGTCGGACGGGCGCAGAGGCGGTTCATCCGGGTTACGGATTCCTGAGCGAGAACCCCCTCTTGCCCGAGGCGCTGGCCGCGGCCGGAATCACCTTCATCGGCCCCGGCCCACATGCCATCCGCGCCATGGGCGACAAGATCCAGTCGAAGAAGCTGGCGCGCGAAGCCGGCGTCAGCACGGTTCCGGGCCATCCGGATGCCGTTCCCAGCGCCGAGGAGGCGCTGGAGGTCGCCCGGGAGATCGGCTTTCCCGTGATGCTGAAGGCGTCGGCCGGCGGCGGCGGCAAGGGAATGCGGATCGCTCATTCGCAGGCTGACGTCCTCGACGGATTCGGGGCGGCGACCAGCGAGGCGATGTCGTCCTTCGGCGACGGTCGGGTCTTTGTCGAGAAATACATCACCCAGCCGCGCCACATCGAGATCCAGGTCCTAGCCGACTGCCACGGGAACTGCGTCCATCTCCATGAACGCGAGTGCTCGATCCAGCGGCGCCACCAGAAGGTTATCGAGGAAGCCCCGTCGCCCTTTCTGGACGAAGCGACGCGGCAGGCGATGGGAGAGCAGGCTGTGGCCCTGGCCAAGGCTGTCGGCTACGTCTCCGCAGGTACGGTCGAGTTCATCGTGGACGCGGACCGCAACTTCTATTTCCTGGAAATGAACACCCGGCTTCAGGTGGAGCATCCGGTGACGGAGATGATCACCGGGTTCGACCTGGTCGAGCTGATGATCCGCATTGCCGCCGGCGAACCGCTCCCCTTCGGTCAGCAGGACATACCGCTCCGCGGTTGGGCGATCGAGGCGCGCGTATACGCCGAGGACCCGGTTCGGGGCTTTCTGCCGTCCACGGGCCGGATCACGCGCTACCTGCCGCCGCCGGAGGACGATCACCTCCGCATCGACACCGGCCTCTATGAAGGCAGCGAGGTGTCGATGCACTATGACCCCATGATCGCCAAGGTGATCGCCCATGGCGCCGACCGGACCGAGGCGATCGGGCGCATGAGGTCCGCCCTGGACGGCTTCTGCATCCAGGGTGTCCGGCACAATATCCCGTTTCTTGCGGCCGTGATCGGCCGCCGCCGCTTCGCCGAGGGGCGGTTGACGACGAACTTCATCGCGGAGGAGTTTCCCGACGGTTTCCGGGAAGCGGAGCCCAGCCCCGGCATTCGAACCGCCATGCTGGCGGTCGCGGCCGTCCTGCACCGGCGGAAGGTCGAGCGGGACCTTCGGATCAGCGGCCAGGTGCCGGGCTTCAGGGCCGCAGCACCGGCCGGACCAGAACTCTGGATCGTCCGTCATGATCGCGTGAATACGGAAGCCGCGGTAATCGAGACAACGGAAGGCTGTACGGTCCGGATCGACGGGCGCGAACTCCGGATCGTGACAGACTGGGAGATCGGCCGCCCGATCCTTGCCGCCACCGTCGACGGCCGCCGGATGGTCCTTCAGGTCGAAGCCACGGGCACGGGATACCGGCTGGTTCATGGTGGCGCTACCCTGGACCTGCAGGTGCTCACGCCGAAGGCCGCCGGCTTTGCCGACCTGATGCCGGTCAAGCTGCCGCCGGACATGTCCCGATTCCTGCTGTCGCCCATGCC
>JAJUFW010000572.1 GCA_029263555.1 Alphaproteobacteria bacterium | reverse complement strand
ATCGCGGCGTGACCAAGGGCGTCCTTCACAAGGCGACCGCGAGCCGCAAGCTGTCCCGACTCGCGCAGCGCATCAAGGCTCTCTGAAGCAATCGCGACCGAAGGGCCGCGCCGGAGCTCCGGCGCGGCTTTTTGCGTTGCCACGAATGTCCTTTCGCGGACGCCATTCGTTCCGATCATTCGCCTAGCCGTGAACGATTTTTGCTTTTTTTCAAGAGTCCCGTTTTGTTCCATTGCGAGTCGTCGCTCGCGCGTTTATTGTCCGTAGATGCGGTTCTGTAGTGGTAACGTACAGCAACGCACTATGCTGAACGAGTTTCCGGCCCATACGTCGAATTACCCGGGCTAAATACTCACCGACCGATAATAAATAACAAACTGGCCGGCAGCTTCATCGATCGAAAACTTGTCTTGACAAACGGGAGGCGATGCGGCGCCTTCGGTTGGGGGAAATTTGTCTATGATCGACGCGGCATTTGTAGACGACTCTTCCGGACATTCCGTCGCCTGGAGTCCGTAGCTGACAAAGCCTTCCAGAGTCGCTACGACCGGAACGGAGTTGCGAGCGGCTTCTCCTGGGATTTGCAGGCAGGCAATGCGCCAGACATTGGGTCAGCGGCGCTTGAGGATTGAAGACGGTATGTCGACGGGATTGGCGATCGAGCAGCAGTGGGCGAGAGTCCGCGGGAGACTGCGCGACGAAGTGGGCGAAGCGGCGTTCCGAAGCTGGCTTAAACCATTGACCCTGGCCGAAGTCGATGACGGCGAGGTCCGTATCACGGTGCCGACGCGCTTCATGCGCGACTGGGTCATGACCCATTACGCCGACCGTATCCGGGCGCTGTGGAGCGTCGAGAACGGTGAGATCCAGTCGGTCGACATCGTCGTCGCGCCGACGCGCACCCCCGCTCCCGCCCGTCCCGAATCGCCGGCCGATTCGGCCGCCGAGCCGACGCTGGAACCGGTCCAGTCCGCCCTCGCCGGGCCGAACGACAGCACCGCGGACATCGGCGCCCCGCTCGATCCGCGCTTCACCTTCGAGAATTTCGTAGTCGGCAAGCCGAACGAGCTGGCCCATGCCGCCGCCCGCCGGGTCGCCGACGCCGCGACGGTCACCTTCAACCCGCTTTTCCTCTACGGGGGCGTGGGGCTGGGCAAGACGCATCTCATGCATGCGATCGCCTGGCACATCCGCAAGAAGCATCCCGGGCGGCGGGTCCTTTATCTTTCCGCCGAGAAGTTCATGTACCAGTTCATCCGGGCGCTCCGGTACAAGGACACCATGAGCTTCAAGGAGATGTTCCGGTCGGTCGACGTGCTGATGATCGACGACGTCCAGTTCATTTCCGGCAAGGATTCGACCCAGGAGGAGTTCTTCCACACCTTCAATGCCCTGGTCGACCAGAACCGGCAGGTCATCGTCTCGGCCGACAAGAGCCCGTCGGACCTCGACGGGATGGAGGAGCGGCTCCGCTCCCGGCTGGGCTGGGGGCTGGTCGCCGACATCCACCCGACCACCTACGAGCTGCGTCTCGGAATCCTGCAGGCCAAGGCCGAGCAGCAGCGGGCGCAGATTCCGCTGAAGGTCCTGGAATATCTCGCCCACAAGATCAGCTCGAACGTGCGGGAGCTGGAGGGCGCGCTGAACCGAATCGTCGCCCATGCCGAGCTGGTCGGCCGGCCGATCACGCTGGAAAGCACCCAGGAGCTTCTCTACGACCTGCTGCGGGCAAGCGACCGGCGGGTCACGATCGACGAGATCCAGAAGAAGGTCGCCGAGCACTACAACATCAAGCTTGCCGACATGCATTCGGCCCGGCGCGCCCGGTCGGTCGCCCGGCCGCGGCAGGTGGCGATGTATCTGGCCAAGCAGCTCACCGCCCGCTCCCTGCCCGAGATCGGCCGGAAGTTCGGCGGGCGCGACCACACGACGGTGATGCACGCGGTCAAGAAGATCGAGGAGCTGTGCGCGGCGGACCGGTCCTTCGCCGAGGACGTGGAGCTGCTCCGGCGGATGCTGGAGAGCTGAGGCTTGTCGCTTAGCCGGGCGGCATCGGTCCTGTATAAGCGGCGTGGTTGAAGCTGCCGTCGACCCGCCGATGACCGTGCCCCTTTCCGTCACCCGATCCCAGGCGCTTGCCTTCCGGCTGGACCGTCAGCACCTGCTGGCGCCGGCGCCCGACGCGCTGGCGGCCGCCCGCACGCTGGTCGGCGCGCAGGCCCAGGTGCATTCGGCCGCCATCCTGCAGCTGCGCGCCCGCAGCCCCACCCCCGACTCAAGCGCCGCAAGTTGCCGGGTCAGCACCTACGTCTCCGGCGGCCGCACCGGCCCCGACATCCGCTCCGGCGACAGGGGCGTCGGGGTTCCCGCAGAAGGGACAGGCAATCTCCGTGATCGTGCCGTTCCCGGCTGGCGGCGGCAATGACCTGGCCGCCAGGACCCT
>JAJUFW010000004.1 GCA_029263555.1 Alphaproteobacteria bacterium | reverse complement strand
GTGACCCTGCCCCTGATCGTTCTGGCCATTCCTTCGGTGATCATCGGCTACCTCACCATCGAGCCCTTGTTGTTTGGCGGCTGGTTTGGCCACGCCATCAGCGTGGACGCCCAGGCTCATCCCGCCATGGCCGAACTGGCGCACCGGGCCGGGGTGCCCAAGGGGATCCTCAACGTGGTCACCGGCGGCTCGTCCGACATCGGCGGCGAACTGACGTCGAACCCGAAGGTGCGCAAGCTCACCTTCACCGGCTCGACCGAGATCGGCAAGCTGCTGATGGAGCAGTGCGCCGGGACCGTGAAGAAGGTTTCGCTGGAGCTGGGCGGCAATGCGCCCTTCATCGTCTTCGACGACGCCGACCTGGATGCGGCGGTGGCCGGCGCCATCCAGTCCAAGTACCGGAACACCGGGCAGACCTGCGTCTGCGCGAACCGGCTGTTCGTCCAGAACGGCGTCTACGAGGCCTTCATCGAGAAGTTCGCCGCCGCCGTGAAGGAGCTGAAGGTCGCGAACGGCATGGAGGAGGGGGCCCAGATCGGACCGCTGATCGACATGGCCGGCCTGGAGAAGGTCGAGACCCATGTCCGCGACGCCCTGGACAAGGGCGCCCGCGTCGTCGTCGGCGGCAGCCGGCACGCCCTGGGCGGCACCTTCTATCAGCCGACCGTGCTGGCCGATGTCACGCCGGAAATGCGGGTGATGAAGGAGGAAACCTTCGGCCCGATGGCGCCTGTCTTCCGCTTCGAGGCCGAGGCGGATGCGATCCGGATGGCCAACGATACCGAGTTCGGTCTCGCCGCGTATTTCTACAGCCGCGACATCGGTCGGATCTGGCGCGTTTCCGAAGGGCTGGAATACGGCATCGTCGGCATCAACACCGGGCTCATTTCGACCGAGGTCGCGCCGTTCGGCGGCATGAAGGAATCGGGCGTGGGCCGCGAAGGGTCGAAATACGGGATCGAGGACTTCGTGGAGATCAAGTATCTCTGCATGGCCGGGCTGGACCGGTAGGCGCCGGCCGCTGAAGGGTGCCGCTTCGGTTCCCTGGCCCTGCTTTTCTTGCGTCCGAAACCGGCCGAAGGAACTTCCCCCGTCCGACGCGCTGGCAAAATGCCGGGGGCCGCTCCAAATTGAAGCTGTCCGGAATCGGCCGGGTGCAGGTGGCTCCCGGCCGTCCGGACCTGCCCGGCCGCGGGATGCCGCCCGGGAGGCATGAGCGGGAGAGTGGATTTGACCAGCAGCTACGACTTCGACTACTTCGTCATCGGCGCCGGATCGGGCGGCGTGCGTTCCGCCAGGATCGCGGCGGGGTACGGCGCCCGGGTCGCGGTCGCCGAAGACCGCCATCTCGGCGGCACCTGCGTCAATGTCGGCTGCGTGCCGAAGAATCTTCTGGTCTATGCCGCCCATTTCGCCCAGGACTTCGAGGACGCCGCCGGCTTCGGGTGGTCGATTGGCCCGACGCGGCACGACTGGGCGCGTCTGATCGCGAACAAGAATACGGAGATCCAGCGCCTGAACGGCGTCTACCGCCGGCTGCTGGAAGGCGCGGGCGTGACCATCGTCGAGGGCCGGGCACGTCTCGTCGACGCCCATACGGTCGCGGTGGGGGAGGAGCGCTACACCGCGGACAAGATCCTGATCGCGACCGGCGGCTGGCCGGAACTTCCGGATATCCCCGGCGCGCGCGAGCACGGCATCACCTCGAACGAGGCGTTCTATCTGGAACGCCTGCCCGGGAGGATCCTGATCGTCGGCGGCGGCTATATCGGGGTCGAGTTCGCCGGCATCTTCCATGGGCTGGGGTCCAGGGTCAGCCTCAGCTATCGCGGGCCGCTTTTCCTCCGGGGCTTCGACCAGGACGTCCGGGAAGCCCTGGCCGAGGAGATGGCGCGTTCGGGCGTGGAGCTTCTTTTCAAGACCACGGTCGAGCGGGTCGAAAAGGCGGGCGACTGCCTGCTCGCCCACATGTCGGACGGGCAGGTGATCGAAACCGACGCGGTCATGTTCGCGACCGGCCGCAAGCCCAACACGGATGGCCTGGGGCTGGAAGAAGCCGGCGTGCGCGTCGACGCGGCCGGTGCCGTCATCATCGACGAGGACTACCGGACGACGGCCGCGAACATCTATGCGGTGGGCGACGTGACCAACCGGATCGCTCTCACGCCCGTCGCGATCGCCGAGGGCCATGCCCTCGCGGACACCCTGTTCGGCAACAACCCGCGCCGCATCGACTACGAGAACATCCCGACGGCCGTCTTCTCCCTGCCCCCGATCGGCACCGTCGGCCTGACCGAGGAGGAGGCGCGGCGGACGCTGGCCGGCGTCGACATCTACACCTCGTCCTTCCGGCCGATGCGCCACACCCTGTCGGGACGGCAGGAGAAGACGCTGATGAAGCTGGTCGTCGACCGGGCCGACGGCCGGGTCGTCGGCTGCCACATGGTCGGGCCGGATGCACCGGAGATCATCCAGGGTCTGGCGGTCGCGATGGTCGCCGGCGCGACCAAGGCCGATTTCGACCGGACAATGGGCATCCATCCGACCGCGGCGGAGGAATTCGTGACCATGCGCACGAAGGCCCCCGACCCGGTGCCTCAGGACGAAGTGACGGACGAGGCGGCGCAATGACCGGCGCTACGGCACGGCCCGGGACCCGGGATCGCAGGATCCCATGATCCTGCCCGCCCTCCTGCGCCAGGGGGTTGAGGAGGCGCTCGAAGGCGTGGCCCTCGCCGACCTGTCTCGCGCGTCGGAACGGCTCTCGCGCCGCTACCGTGCGGAGCTGCGGGACGGCCGCCTTCACCTTTCCGACGACATGGCGGCACGCGCCTATCTCGCGACGCGCCTGCCCGCCACCTATGCCGCGATCCGGGCGGCATTCGGGGCCGTCGCGGACATGCGCCCGGATTTCGAACCGGGCACGGTGCTGGATGTCGGATCCGGCCCGGGCTCTGCCCTATGGGCGGCGCACGATTGCTGGCCCGGCATCCGGGAGGCGATGCTGGTCGAAGGCAGCCCGGCAATCCGCGCCTGGGGCGAGCGGCTGGCCGCCCGGGCGCCGCTTGCCCGCATCGAATGGCGGGCGGCCGACATCACCGACGGGCTGCCGGACCTGGCGCCGCGGGAACTCGTGAGCCTGGCCTATGTCCTGGACGAGCTGGCGCCCGAAGCGCGCGGCGCGCTGATCGACCGGTTGTGGTCGCTCACCGCCGATACCCTGGTCATCGTCGAACCCGGCACCCCGGCCGGCTGGGAACGCATTCTGGAGGCCCGGTCGCGATTGCTCGCGGCCGGCGCTCATCTGATCGCGCCCTGTCCGCATGTCGGCGCCTGCCCGCTGTCGGCCCCGGACTGGTGCCATTTTTCGCGCCGGGTCGCCCGGTCGCGCCTGCACCGGCAGGCCAAGGGCGGCGAGGTCCCCTGGGAGGACGAGAAATACGTCTATCTAGCGGTTTCGCGTCATCCGGGCCGGCCTGCCGACGGGCGGGTCATCGCCCCGCCGCGGTCGGCCAGCGGCCAGATCGGGCTGAAGCTCTGCCGGCCGGACGGCGGCGCCGGCGAGCGGGTGCTGAGCCGCCGGGACGGCGCGGCGTTCAAGACGGCGCGGCGGCTCGACTGGGGTGACGCCGTTTTCGGAGCGTGAGGCCGCCCGGCGGAATGACCGGGATTGAGCGGCGGCGCATTCAGAGGCATTCTTTGCCGATGATCTATCAGCAATGAGGAGGGGCCTATGTCTATCCTCGCGTGGATAATTCTGGGGCTGATCGCCGGCTGGATCGCCAGCAAGATCATGCACGGCCAGGGCTCGGGACTGGTCATCAATCTGGTTCTCGGCATCGTCGGCGCCTTTGTCGGCGGGTTCCTGTTCGGCGCCGTCGGGGGAAGCGGGATCACGGGATTCAATATCTGGAGCCTCATCGTCGCCGTGATCGGCGCCATCGTCGTGCTCTGGGTCTACAACGCGATCGTCGGACGCCGCTCGGCCTGACCCGCGTCGGTGCGCCCGTTCTGCCCGGTCGAAGCGGACGGGCGCGCGGTCCCGGGCCCTGTCGATCGCGTCTCCGCCATTCGCAATGAAAGAGCCTGTTCGGACTGGAATTGACCGTTCCAGCGGCGTATAGGCTAAGATCTTTCATGGAAGGAAGCGGTCCCGTAAGGAATTCGGTGCCTCGGGGCCGCAGCGCTTGGTTAGGAGACGATGATGGCGCAGCGTTGGACGCCTGATAGTTGGAGGTCGAAGCCGGCAAAGCAGATGCCGGACTATCCGGACCCGGCCCGTCTGGCCGAGGTCGAGGCCCAACTTGCCAGCTATCCGCCGCTGGTCTTTGCCGGCGAAGCGCGCTCGCTCAAGGCACGGCTGGCCAAGGTTGCCGCCGGCGAGGCCTTCCTGCTGCAGGGCGGCGACTGCGCCGAGGCATTCAGCGATTTCGAGGCCGACAAGATCCGGGACACCTTCCGGGTGCTCTTGCAGATGGCCGTGGTGCTGATGTTCGGCAGCGCCGTTCCGGTGGTCAAGGTCGGGCGCATGGCGGGACAATTCGCCAAGCCCCGCTCCGCCGATACCGAGACGATCGACGGCAAGGAGCTTCCGTCGTATCGCGGCGACATCATCAACGGCTACGAGTTCGATGCCGCGGCTCGGACTCCGGATCCCGACCGGATGCTCCGGGCGTACAACCAGTCGGCTGCGACGCTGAACCTGCTGCGCGCCTTCGCCCAGGGGGGCTATGCCGACCTCCACAAGGTCCATCAGTGGACGCTCGGCTTTGTCGGGCGCAGCCCGGAAGGCCAGCGCTACGAGGCCTTCGCCAATCGCATCGACGAAGCCGTGCAGTTCATGGCCGCCTGCGGCGTCACGGCGGAGTCGACGCCATCGATCCGCGAGACGGAATTCTACACCAGCCACGAGGCTCTGCTGCTCCCCTATGAGCAGGCTCTGACCCGGATCGATTCCACTTCGGGCGACTGGTACGACGTTTCCGCCCACATGCTGTGGATCGGGGACCGGACGAGGCAGCCGGACGGCGCGCATGTCGAGTTCCTGCGCGGCGTGAAGAACCCGCTCGGCCTGAAATGCGGCCCGACCTCGGATCCCGACGATCTGATCCGCCTGCTGGACACCCTGAACCCGGACAACGAACCCGGCCGGATGACCCTCATCGTCCGCATGGGCGCCGACAAGGTCGAACGGCACCTTCCGCCGCTGATTCGGCGGGTGCAGGCGGAAGGCCGGACGGTGGTCTGGTCCTGCGATCCGATGCACGGCAACACGGTCAAGTCGACGACGGGCTACAAGACCCGCCGTTTCGACGCGATTTTGCAGGAGGTCGGCGCCTTCTTCGCCATCCACCATGCCGAGGGCACCTATCCGGGCGGGGTCCATTTCGAACTCACCGGCCAGGACGTCACTGAATGCACGGGCGGCGCCCAGGCGATCACGGACAACGTGCTGTCGCTGCGCTATCACACGGCCTGCGACCCGCGCCTGAACGCCCATCAGGCGCTGGAACTCGCGTTCCTGACGGCGGAGAAGCTGAAAGAGGCACGGGCCGACCGGGACCGCGCCCGCCGTATCGCCGCGGCCGAATGACGTCGCGGGGGAGGGACGCCTGCCCTCGGCCGGCGTCCCTCCCCAGACGTTGCTATGAGGAGACGGCCGGTCCGAACCGTTCCTGAACTCCGTCAGAACACGGGATCCGCCCCGGAAGGCGCGTGGGGAGGGCCGAAGATCAGGCCGGCTACGATCAAGGCAAGAACGAGGACCTGAAGTGCCGCCCGCCAACCCTGACGCCGATGGCGACATCGCCCGCTGGACGGACAAGTATTTTCTCCACACCAAGAGCATCGTCGGGCGCTATGGCGATGTTCGCGCCACCTACGCGATCTTCATGCGACGGCCGGTCGTCTCGGCACCCCGGCTTGCGATCGAGTGGCTGCAGCGGCTTGCCAGGCAACGCAATTTCGAGCTGGACATCGATCTCTGCTATCCCGAAGGCAAGTGGGTTGGTGCCGGCGAGCCACTGATGTATGTCACGGGCTCGCTCTACCACCTGTCGGACGCGGAGACCCTGCTGCTGCAGAAGATCGGGCCCGCCTGTGTCGCCGCCTACAACGCCTTCGTGATGTGTGCGGAGCTGCCGAAGGTCGCGTTCCTGGCCATGGACGCACGGCATTGCGCCGGCGCCGAGATGGCGGAACTGATGGCCTATGCCGCAAGCGTCGGGTCCGATCGGGCGAAGCGCAAGCTGCAGGCGGTCGGCTTCATCGGGAATGCGACGGACGCGACGGCCCATTTCTTCGGCCAGCCCCAGGGCTTCGGCACGATGCCGCATGCGCTGATCGGTTATGCCGGCTCGACTGTCCGCGCCGCCGAAATGTTCCACGAGGTGCATCCGGAGCAGAACTTGACCGTGCTCGTGGACTATTTCGGGCGCGAGGTGACCGACAGCCTGGATGTCTGCCGCCGTTTCACGGACCTCGCGGCCGAGGGGCGGCTTGCGGTTCGCATCGACACTCCCGGCGGGCGCTATCTCGAAGGGCTGGATCCGCCGTCGTCCTATGCGGTTCTCGAGCGTCACGTGCCGGAAGCGATCCGCGGCTACCGCGACGAGACGGAGCTGCGCTACCTGATCGGCACCGGCGTCTCGGCGGCGGCAATCCATCACCTGCGCGACCGGCTGGACGAGGCCGGCTTCCCGAAGGTCAGGATCGTCGCGTCCTCCGGCTTCAGCCCGGCCAAGTGCCGGGTGATGGCGCTGGCGCGCGCACCCATCGATGTCGTCGGCACCGGCAGCTTCCTGCCGGAGAAATGGTCAGAGACCTATGCCACCGCCGATGTGGTGGAATATGACGGCCAGCCCCGGGTGAAGGTCGGACGCGAATTCCTCTTGCGCACGTCGCGGCAGGCAAAGAAGAGCGCCGATTGAGGACAACCGCCCGGCGCCTCGGCCGGGCGGCTCCGATTGACACCGAAGGGGCAGTTGCTAGGCTCGCCCATCCGTCCCCTCGCTTATCGAGCACCCGCCCCTATGACTGTCTCGCCGGATCGACTCGTCATCGCTCTCGCCCAGCTCAACCCTGTGGTCGGCGACGTTCGCGGGAATATCGCCAAGATCCGGAGGGCGAGGGATCTGGCGCCTGGAGCCGATCTCGTGGTCTGTCCGGAACTGTCGGTCAGCGGCTATCCGCCCGAGGACCTTGTCCTGAAGCCCTTCTTCCTGGACCGGGTCGAGGAGGGCGTTCGGGAGCTTGCGGCGGCGACGCATGAGGGGCCGGCCCTGCTGATCGGTGCGCCCTGGCGGGACCAGGGACGCATCCACAATGCGGCGCTGCTGCTGGATCGGGGCGACATTGCCGCGATCCGCTTCAAGGTGGATCTGCCCAACTACGGCGTCTTCGACGAAAAGCGGGTGTTCGCGCCCGGACCGATGCCGGGCCCGATCAACTTCCGCGGGGTCCGGCTGGGGGTGCCGATCTGCGAGGACATCTGGAAGCCCGATGTCATCGAGTGCCTGGAGGAAAGCGGGGCCGAGCTGCTGATCGTCCCGAACGGAAGCCCGTTCGAGACCGGCAAGATGGACCTGCGCTTGAACCTGACCGTCAGCCGGGTCGTCGAAAGCGGATTGGCCCTAGCCTATGTCAACCAGGTCGGCGGGCAGGACGAGCTGGTGTTCGACGGGTCGTCCTTCGTCGTCGGACGGGACCGCAGCCTCAAGGTCCAGTTGCCATCCTTCGAGGAACGGGTGGTCGAGACGGTCTGGACCCGCGGGCCGGACGGCTGGGACTGCGAGCCGGGGGAACGCGCCGTGCCCGCCGAAGGGCTGGAGGCGATCTATCGCGCGATGGTTCTGGGACTTCGGGACTATGTGACGAAGAACCGCTTCCCCGGCGTGCTGATCGGGCTTTCCGGCGGCATCGACAGCGCCCTGTCCGCGGTGGTCGCGGTGGATGCGCTGGGGCCCGACCGGGTCCATTGCGTCATGATGCCGTCGCCCTATACCAGCGATGAAAGCCTGGAGGACGCCGCCGCGTGCGCCAGGCTGCTCGGCGTCCGCCTGGATACGATCCCGATCGGTCCGGCGATGCAGGCCTTCGAGGGCATGCTGCGGCCACTGTTCGACGGACGCCCCGCCGACATCACGGAGGAGAACATCCAGTCCCGGGCGCGCGGCATCACGCTGATGGCGCTTTCCAACAAGCTGGGGCCTATGGTGCTGTCGACGGGCAACAAGTCGGAGATGTCGGTCGGCTACGCCACCCTCTATGGCGACATGTGCGGCGGATATTCCGTCCTCAAGGACGTCTACAAGACGACGGTCTTCGCGCTCTCCCGCTGGCGCAACCAGACGCAGCCGCGCGACGCCCTGGGTCCGGCCGGGCGGGTCATTCCGGAGCGGGTCATCGTCAAGCCGCCTTCGGCCGAGCTGAAGCCGAACCAGACCGACCAGGACACGCTGCCGCCCTACGACGTGCTGGACGACATCCTGCACTGTTTGATTGAGGAAGAGCTCGGCCTCCCGGAGATCGTCGCCCGCGGGCATGAGCCTGAGACGGTCGCCCGGGTGTGGCGGCTTCTCGACCGGGCCGAATACAAGCGCCGGCAGGCACCGCCTGGCGTCAAGCTGACGCCGCGGTCCTTCGGCCGGGACCGGCGGTATCCGATCACGAATGCGGCGGTCAACCTGATCGAACCTCCGGCCGGGGCGGGCGCCTGATCCCGGCTCCGCCGGTCTTCAGGGCTGACTGAAGGTATCGCAGTCCTGCGGATCGCCCGAGGCGAGACCGCGCTGGAACCAGCGGGCCCGCTGTTCGGACGATCCGTGGGTGAAGGAATCCGGGGCGACGTAGCCGCGGCTCTGCATCTGCAGCCGGTCGTCGCCGATCGCGCTCGCGGCGTTCAGGCCCTCCTCGATATCCCCGGCCTCCAGCACTCCCCTCCGGTCCGCGTAGAAGGCCCAGATTCCGGCGAAGCAGTCGGCCTGTAGCTCTTGCCTGACGGAGAGGGCATTGGCTTCCGCCTGCCCGGCGCGGGCCTTTGCCGCCTGAACCTGTTCCGAGATGCCGAGCAGCGTCTGCACGTGATGCCCGATCTCGTGGGCTATGACATAGGCCTGGGCGAAGTCGCCGGGGGCCTGGAAGCGGTCCTGCAGGTCCCGATAGAAGGAGAGGTCGATATAGACCTTCTCGTCCAGGGGGCAATAGAAGGGCCCGACGGCCGCCTGGGCGAAGCCGCAGGCGGAGTCGACCGCGCCTGAGAACAGGACCAGGGTCGGGTCGCGGTACGCCCCGCCGCTCTGGCCGAAGATCTGGCCCCATGTGTCCTCGGTATCGGCCAGGACGACCGACACGAAGTCGGCCAGTTCGTCGTCCTGGCCGGCTGCCGGGCTGTTGTCGGGAGCGTAGGTGGCGTAAGGAGCTTCGCCCATCGTGTCCTGCAGCAGGAGCCGCGGATCGATCCCGAAGAGCATCGCCAGAATGACGACGATGATGACGGCGCCGATGCCGCCTATCCCGGCACGACGACCGCCGAAGCCGCCGGGAATGCCTCGCCCGGGGAACCGGATGCCCACCGGGGCCCCGGCACCTCGGCGGTCCTCGACATTTCCGCTCCGCCTGCCTGTTCTCCAGCGCATGACAGCTCCGTTCGCTCAACGCGCAACGCGGGCGACGGTGGCGGAGTTCCGCCGTGGCGACCGGCCGGCTGGCGGTGGACGGGGGACCACGCTCGGGTGTTCACTCTCGGCACGCCCGTACTCGAAGGATGCCACAGATGAACCGCCATCCGGCCCTTTTTGCGCTCATCCTCCTTGCGGCCGCCCCGGCGCGTGCGGAGGAGATTGCCGATTTCAGCAATGACTGGACCGGCAACTCCATCATCGTCGAGGCGATCGCCGATCCGGAGGTCGAGGGCGTCACCTGCCACCTGACCTATTTCAAGCGCGGCCTCATCGACCGCCTGTCCCAGGGCAATTGGTTCGAGGATCCGTCGAACTCTTCGATCTCGTGTCGCCAGACCGCGCCGATCGTGATCGGCGACATCGAACTCGGCGACGAGGGCGAGGAGGTCTTCAGCGAGCGACGCAGTCTGATCTTCAAGTCGCTGGCTGTGCGGCGCATCTACGACCGCACGAACGATGCCCTGGTCTACGTCGCCTACAGCCGGCAGGTGAGGGAGGCGAGCGCCAAGACCGCGATCTCCACCGTCGCCCTGTTCAACGCCGACGTCACCTGGCGCGAGGGACGGCCATAGGGATCGTCTCGCTGGCCAAGCGGTTCTCCCCATCTCGGCAGATCTGCGATAGGCTTGGAAGGAACCCGTTCCAGCCCGACAGAGGGAGCCTAGCCATGGCCAGGAGCATAAAGCCGATCCCGGAAGGCTATCACAGCGTCACGCCATATCTTGTAATCCGTGATGCGGCTCGGGCGATCGAGTTCTACAAGCAGGCGTTCGGCGCAACCGAGCGGATGCGGGTTGACCGGGGCGACGGGAAGATCATGCACGCGGAAGTCCGGATTGGGGACTCCCCCATCATGATGTGCGACGAGGCGCCCGAGATGGGCGCGCGCGGACCGGAGACGTTCGGCGGCTCGCCCGTCATGATCCATCTCTATGTCGAGGACGTAGATGCCGTCTTCGAGCAGGCGAAAAAGGCCGGCGCGGAGGTGATGACGCCGCTTGCCGACCAGTTCTACGGCGACCGGGCAGGTGGACTGCAGGATCCTTTCGGCCATGTCTGGTGGGTGGCCAGCCAGAAGGAGGAGGTGTCGGACGACGAACTCCGGCGTCGGGCCGCCGAGCGGATGAGGCAGCGCAGCGGATAGCCGCGCTGCCTTCGGGGCGGCCGGGTCCTTAAGCCTCCGGACCCTTCCGCCCGTCGTTCACGACGCGCATCGGCACCGGCCTTCGATCCCGCGTCCCCTTGCGTTCACCCGCAACTATTGCCAGATTGACAGTCGATCCGGGCCCCTCTGGCAGCTGCGGCGGCACTGCGATGTCGGATCAAATCCTGACATCAGCGCTGACGCGGCGCTTTCGCAAGTGAGAGAGGGGGCCCGGTAATGGCGTTCCTGTTTGCCGACTGGCTGACGAAGCCGGTCTGGATGTGGCTGTCGTTTTTCGGCATCGTCGTTGCGCTTCTGTCGCTGGATCTCGGCGTACTTCACCGCAAGCAGCGCGAGATCGGCATTCGCGAGAGTCTCGCGCTTTCCGCCTTCTATATCGTGCTCGGCATCGGTTTCGGGGGCTGGATCTGGTGGGAGCTTGGTTCCGAGGCCGGCAAGGAATATGTGACCGGCTTCGTCGTCGAGAAATCGCTCGCGATGGACAATGTGTTCGTCATCGCGATGATCTTCTCCTTCTTCGGGATACCCCGGCTCTATCAGCACCGGGTTCTGTTCTGGGGCATTCTCGGCGTCATTCTGTTGCGCGGCGTGATGATCGGCGTAGGCGCGACCCTGGTCTCCCAGTTCGGTTGGCTGCTCTATGTCTTCGCGGCATTCCTGATCGTCACCGGCGTCAAGATGTGGTTGGCCGCGGACAGCCATTATGACATCGGCGCCAGCCCGGTCCTGAAGGCGGTACGACGCCATTTTCGCGTCACCGACGAACTCCATGGCGACCGGTTCTGGATCAGGAGAGAGGACGCGACGTCCGGCCGGGCGGCCTGGTACATGACGCCGCTCATGCTTTCGCTGCTGATGGTCGAGTTCGTCGACGTCGTCTTCGCGGTCGACAGCGTGCCTGCGATTTTCGCGATCACGACCGATCCCTATATCGTCTACACGTCGAACATCTTCGCGATCCTGGGGCTGCGCGCCCTCTATTTCGCGCTCGCTGCGATGATCGGCCGCTTCCACTACCTGAAATATGCGCTCAGCATGCTCTTGGTCTTCATCGGCTCGAAGATCTTCGTCGCCGACCTGGCAGGCTTCGAGGGAGGCAAGTTCCCGGCGGACTGGGGGCTCGGCGTCACCTTCGGGATCCTCGCCGGCGGGGTTCTCTGGTCCCTGTGGAAGACCCGGGGCGAGCATAAGGACCCGGCCGATGCCGGAGGGGCGGAAGCGGACGCTGCGCAGCGCACCGGCGCTTGACAGCGAGGCGGGGCGGGGGGTTAGTTCCCCCGCCTTTCTCCACTCGCCCCAGCGCTGCAGGCTCAACGCGCCATGACCGTCGCCGTCCGCTTCGCCCCCAGCCCGACCGGCTTCCTCCATGTCGGCAATGCGCGAACCGCGCTGATCGTCTGGCTCTTCGCCCGCAAGAGCGGCGGCACCTATCTGCTGCGGCTGGACGATACCGACCAGGAGCGGTCGACCGAGACCTATGCGCAGGCGATCGAGCGCGACCTCGCCTGGCTCGACCTTACCTGGGACCGCAAGGCTAGGCAGTCAGATAGGGCCGACCGCTACGACGCGGCGATCGCGCGCCTCAAGGAGGCAGGGCGTCTCTATCCCTGCTACGAGACGCCGGAGGAACTGTCGCTCAAGCGGAAGAGCCGCTTGGCCCAGGGGCTGCCCCCCGTTTACGACCGGGCGGCGCTACAGTTGGACGCGGCCGACCGGGCCCGCCTCGAGGCAGCCGGCCGGCGCCCGCACTGGCGTTTCCTGCTGCAGCCGGGGGCGATCGAATGGCATGACCTGGTAAGGGGCCCCGTGCATTTCGACGCGGACGATCTTTCCGACCCGGTGCTGATCCGGGAAGACGGGCGGCCGCTCTATCACGTCTCCTCGGTCATCGACGACATCGAGTTCGGCATAACCCATGTCGTCCGTGGCGAGGATCACGTCGCCAACACCGCCCTGCACATACAGATGTTCCGGGCGCTCGGGGCGGAGCCGCCGGTCTTCGCCCATCTGCCGCTGCTCACCGACGCGGCCGGACAGGGGCTGGCCAAGCGCCTCGGCAGCCTCAGCCTCCAGGAACTGAGAGAGGACGGGCTGGAGCCGATGGCGGTCGCGAGCGTGCTGGCGAAACTCGGGACCTCCGATCCGATCGAGCCGCGCCGGCGCCTCGAGGATCTGGTCGAAGAATTCGACTGGACGAAGTTCTCCCGGGCCAGCCCGAAATTCGACGTCGCCGAGATCCGGCGGCTCAACGTGCGGCTCATTCATGAGATGCCGTACGAGGAGGCGGCGCGGCGGTTGGCGGAACGGGGCCTGCCCGTGGTGACGGAACCGTTCTGGGCGGCCGTCCGGCCGAACCTTGCACGCCTTGACGAGATCACGGACTGGTGGCAGGTGGCGAACGGGCCGGTCGCTCCGGTGAGGGACGATCCGGCCTTTGCCGGGACCGCGGCGAAGCTCCTGCCGCCGGAGCCCTGGACCGAGGATACCTGGAAGGAGTGGACCGAGGCCCTGAAGGCCGAGACCGGCCTCAAGGGCAAGGCGCTGTTCCTGCCCCTGAGGCGGATCCTGACCGGTCTCGATCACGGTCCGGAACTGAAGACCCTGCTGCCCCTGATCGGCCGCGACCGTACCCTCCGGCGACTGGGCGGAGAAACCGCCTGAGCCGGCAGCCGGCGCGATCGACGGCCTTGGCGGATCGAGCCGGCGTCTCTACCTTTGCAAACCTCCCGCGCTTGCCAACCCAGAGCCAGACCCGTGCCGCTTCAGATCCACAATACGCTGACCCGCCGCAAGCAGGTATTCGAGCCGATCGATCCGAAGAACGTCCGGATGTATGTCTGCGGCCCGACGGTCTACGACTTCGCTCATATCGGGAATGCCCGGCCGGTTGTCGTGTTCGACGTGCTGGCACGGCTGCTCCGCCGGATCTACGGCGACGACAAGGTGACCTATGTCCGCAACATCACGGATGTCGAGGACAAGATCATCGACCGCGCGCGGAAGAACGGGGAACCGATCGCGGACCTCACTGCCCGGACCACCCGCCAGTATCACGAGGACATGGCGGCGATCGGCGCGCTCGCTCCGGATATCGAGCCGAGGGCAACCGCCCATATCGGCGAAATGATCGCCATGATCGAGACGCTGATCGCGAAGGGCCACGCCTATGAGGCCGAGGGGCATGTCCTGTTCCACGTGCCGTCGATGCCGGATTACGGCCGGCTTTCCGGCCGCAACCGCGACGACCAGATCGCCGGGGCGCGGGTCGAGGTCGCGCCCTATAAGCGGGATCCGGCGGACTTCGTGCTTTGGAAGCCCAGCAGTGCCGAGCTGCCCGGCTGGGACAGCCCCTGGGGGCGCGGCCGGCCCGGCTGGCACATCGAGTGCTCGGCCATGTCTGAAAAGCATCTCGGGCCCGTCTTCGACATCCATGCGGGCGGCCAGGACCTGATCTTTCCGCATCACGAGAACGAGATCGCCCAGAGCCGTTGCGCCCACGGGACGCCGGGGATGGCGAACTATTGGATGCACAACGGCTACGTCATGGTGGACGGCGAGAAGATGTCGAAGAGCCTCGGCAACTTCCTGACCGTGCACGACCTGCTGAAGGACTGGCCGGGAGAGGCGATCAGGCTCGTGCTCCTGAGCGCCCATTACCGCCAGCCGCTCGACTTCACCCTGGACGGCCTGCGCCAGGCGAAGGCGCAGCTCGACCGGCTCTACGGCGCGCTCCGCAAGGCGGCCGACCTCGCGCCGCTGAAGGTGGAGCCGCCGGAGATCTTCTGGGAGGCCCTCGAGGACGACCTCAACACGCCGGGCGCCCTCGCGCAGCTCCATGAACTGGCATCGGCGCTCAATCGTGCGGACGACGATCGCGACAAGTCGTCGCTGAAGGGGCAGCTTCTCGCGGCGGGCTATGTGCTGGGCCTCCTGCAGGACGATCCGGAGGACTGGTTCAAGCGCTCGACGGGCGGGGAGGAAGGGCCGTCGGAGGCCGAGATCGAAGCCCTGATCGCCCAGCGCCAGGCCGCCAGGAAGGCCCGGGACTTCGCCGAAGCCGATCGCATCCGCGATCGGCTGGCCGCCGCCGGCATCGTGCTCGAGGATACGCCGGCCGGGACCACGTGGCGTCGCGGCGGCTGATCGGAAAACAATCCGCGAAGCGGGCTGGAATCATTTTCCCAGGCGGGATCCGCCCGGGATTGGTCCGGCCCGCTTTTCACTTCGATCATGCCCGCCTATAAGAGAACGTTCCGCAGCGGGGGGGAGATTCGAGATTGGCTCAGAACGATTTTCGCGAGGACGCCCTCAACTACCATCGCCGGCCCGTCCCAGGAAAAATTTCGGTGGTGCCCACCAAGGCGCTGGCGACGCAGCGGGATCTGGCTCTTGCCTATTCGCCGGGTGTTGCCGCGGCCTGTGAGGCGATCGTCGAAAATCCCCTGGCGGCGAGCGAGTTCACTTCGCGCAGCAACCTGGTGGCCGTCATCTCCAACGGAACGGCGGTCCTGGGGCTGGGCGCGATCGGTCCCCTCGCGTCCAAGCCGGTGATGGAGGGCAAGGGGGTCCTCTTCAAGAAGTTCGCGGGCATCGACGTCTTCGACATCGAGATCGACGAGACCGATCCCGACAAGCTCGTGGACATCATCGCGGCGCTCGAGCCCACCTTCGGCGGCATCAACCTCGAGGACATCAAGGCGCCGGAATGCTTCGAGGTGGAACGCCGCCTGCGCGAGCGCATGAAGATCCCGGTGTTCCACGACGACCAGCATGGCACGGCGATCATCGTCGCGGCGGCGATCACCAACGGGCTGCGCGTCGTCGGCAAGAAGCTGGAAGAGGTGAAGCTGGTCGCCTCGGGGGCCGGCGCGGCCGCGATCGCATGTCTCGACCTCCTGGTCGACATGGGCATGCCGATCGAGAACATCACCGTCACCGACATCGCCGGCGTGGTCTGGAAGGGCCGAAACGAACTCATGGACCCGCGCAAGGAGCGCTACGCCCGTGAGACGTCCGCCCGCACGCTGGACGAGGTGATGGACGGGGTGGACATCTTCCTCGGCCTATCGGCGCCGCGGGTGCTGAAGCCCGAAATGCTGGCCCGGATGGCCGAGCGGCCGATCATCCTGGCGCTGGCCAACCCGGTTCCGGAGATCATGCCGGACGAGGCGCGGGCGGTCCGACCCGACGCGCTGATCGCGACCGGGCGTTCGGATTTCCCGAACCAGGTCAACAATGTCCTGTGCTTCCCCTTCATTTTCCGGGGCGCGCTGGACGTCGGCGCCACGACGATCAACGAGGAGATGAAGATCGCCTGCGTCAAGGCGCTGGCGGACCTTGCCCTTCAGGAAGGGTCGGACATCGTGGCCGCCGCCTATGGCGACCAGGACCTCAGCTTCGGTCCGGACTATCTGATTCCGAAGCCGTTCGACCCGCGTCTGATCGTGGAGCTGGCGCCGGCCGTCGCCAAGGCGGCCATGGATTCCGGCGTCGCGACCCGGCCGATCGAGGATTTCGCCGCCTATCGCCAGCGGCTGGAGCAGTTCGTCTTCCGCTCGGGCCTGGTGATGCGGCCGGTCTTCACCCGCGCCAAGGAGGAGCCGAAGCGCATCGCCTACGCAGAAGGCGAGGAGGAGCGCGTGCTCCGGGCCGTCCAGGTGGCGATCGACGAAGGGCTTGCCCGGCCGATCCTCATCGGACGGCGCGAAGTGGTCGAGCGCCGGATCGAGAAGCTGGGGCTTCGCCTGAAGCTGGGCGAGAATGTCGAGCTGGTCGATCCCCAGAACGACCGGCGCTACAACGATTACTGGACCACCTATTACGAACTCCTGTCCCGGCGCGGCGTCAGCCCCGACCGGGCACGCGAGATCGTCCGCACGAACACCACGGTGATCGGCGCGCTCATGGTCCACAAGCACGAAGCCGACAGCATGATCTGCGGCACGGTCGGCGTCTATCGGGAGCACCTGCACCACGTGCTTTCGGTGATCGGCCTGCGCCGCGGCGTCAAGACGCCGGCGGCGATGAACGTGCTGATCCTGAACTCGGGCACCTTCTGCATGGCCGATACCTATGTCGTGCCCGACCCGACGGCGGCCCAGATCGCCGACATCACGGCGCTGGCGTCGGAGGAGGTGAAGCGTTTCGGCCTGACGCCGAAGGTGGCGCTGCTCAGCCACTCGAATTTCGGCAGCATGGACGACCCGTCGGCGGTCAAGATGCGGGAGGCGCTGGCCCTCATCCGCGAGGCGATGCCGGACCTCGAGGTCGACGGAGAGATGCACGCCGATGCGGCACTTTCCGAGGAGATCAGGGCGCGCATCCTCCCGAAATCGACGCTGAAAGGCCAGGCGAACCTGCTGATCCTGCCGACGCTGGACGCCGCCAACATCGCCTTCAACATGCTGAAGGTCCTGGGCAACGGCATTTCGATCGGGCCGATTCTGATGGGCGCCGGCAAGCCGGTGCATATCCTGACGCCTTCGGTCACGGTCCGCGGCATCATCAACATGACCGCGCTGGCTACTGTCGATGCGCAGATCGCGCAGGATGCCGGGGACTTCGACGAGTGCGGACACCATCACGGCTACATGCCGCGCGAGGGCTGGGGCGGATGAGCGCCGCCGCCGGCCCGGTCCGGTCGGCATCGGGCCGGCGGCGGCCCGGAGGTTGACGGAATGACCCGCGCCGCCGATCTCGGAACCGATCCGGGACTGGCGGGCGGACCCCGGTTCCTTCAGCCGGCGCTGCCCGGGACCGCACGTCCACTGATCCGGACACCGTACTTCGCCTCCTTGCCGGGAGAACAGCGTGACCAATCCCTCGTCGCCGCCGCCGTCAGAAGAACAAACGCGTCCCGAAGAGACGACGGAGACCGCGTATGTCGTCGACGACGACTATGTCCGCCGTATCTCCGAGCTTCTGGAGGCCGGTCGCACCGGCGAGGTCGAGCGTATCATCGCCCTGCTGCATTCGGCGGATCTGGCCGACCTGCTGGAACGCCTTCATCCGGAGGACAGGGCGACCGTCGTCGGGATCATCCGTCCGCTGCTCCGGCTGGACGGGGAGGTCCTGACCTATCTCAATGAGGATGTCCGGGCCGAGATCTTCAAGCAGCTGACCCCGCAGGAGATCGCGGCGGCGCTGGCCGGCCTGGACTCCGACGACGCCCTGACGCTGATCGAGGATCTGGAGGAGGACGAGCGGGAGGAGATCCTGGCCGCGCTCCCGGTGCGGCGACGTCTTCTGGTGGAAGAGGGACTGACTTTCCCGGAATATTCCGCCGGCCGGCTGATGCAGCGCGAGTACATCGCGGTGCCCATGTTCTGGACCGTCGGCAAGACCATCGACTATCTGCGCGCGGCCGATGATCTGCCGGACGACTTCTTCCTCATCTTCACGGTCGACCCGAGGCATCGCCCGGTCGGGTCGGTACCCCTGTCGCGCATCCTGCGGTCCCGCCGGTCGGTCAAGATCGCCGACCTAGTCCAGGACGAGATCCGGCCGATCCACGCGACGACGGACCAGGAGGAGGTGGCCTATATGTTCCGCCAGTACGGCCTGGTCTCGGCCCCGGTGGTCGACGATGCAGGCCGGCTGATCGGCGTGATCACGATCGACGACGTCGTCGACGTCATCGACGAGGAAGCCGAGGACGACCTGTTCAAGCTGGGCGGCATCAGCGAAGACGACCTCTACCGGGCGGTCCTCGACACCAGCCGGTCGCGTCTGCCCTGGCTGGCCATCAACATGGTGACGGCGATCGTGGCTGCTTCGGTCGTCGCCCTGTTCGAAAGCACGATCGCCTCGGTCGTGGCGCTCGCCGTCCTGATGCCGATCGTCGCCGGCATGGGCGGGAATGCCGGGACCCAGGCGCTGACGGTCGCGGTCCGGGCGATCGCGATGCGGGAGCTGAGTTCGTCCAATGCCTGGCGGGTCCTGTCGAAGGAGCTGCTGGTCGGCATCGTCAACGGCTCGCTTCTCGCCGCCGCCGCGGCGCTGATCGCGGGCCTGTGGTTCGGCGACCCGACGATCGGGCTCGTCATCGGCGCGGCGATGATCATCAATATCGGGCTTGCCAGCTTCTTCGGCGCGCTTGTCCCGCTCGGGCTGCGGAAGATCGGGGTCGACCCCGCGGTCGCCAGTGCGGTGTTCCTGACGACGCTCACCGATACGATCGGTTTTTTCGCGCTGCTCGGCCTCGCGACCTGGATCCTGCTCTGATCCCTCGCGTTTCGGGAGGGCCGGTAGCCTTCTGCGCCGGCCGCCCGGAGCGTCGCTCCGTTTGACGCCGGACGCGCTCGACGGGTGATCCGATCTGGGTTCGGGGGATCCTCTCCATGGTCAATACCGCCATCGTGCCGCAGCTCGATCTCGACCTTGGGGAAAGTGCCGGTCTGCTCCGGGCGTCCGTCGCCGCTTTCGCGGCGGACGAGATCGCGCCGCAGGCGGCGGAGATCGACGCCTCGAACCGGTTCCCCCAGGATCTGTGGCGCAAGATGGGCGATCTGGGCGTGCTGGGCGTCACGGTCGAGGAGGACTATGGCGGCGCCGGCATGGGCTATGTCGAGCACATGGTGGCTATGGAGGAGATCAGCCGCGCCTCGGCCGCGATCGGTCTCTCCTACGGCGCCCATTCCAATCTCTGCGTCAACCAGATCCGCCTGAACGGCACGGAGGAACAGAAGCGGCGATACCTGCCGAAGCTGGTGGCCGGTGAGCATGTCGGCGCTCTTGCCATGTCGGAGCCGGATGCCGGTTCCGACGTCGTGGCGATGCGGACCCGGGCCGACAGGAAGGGAGACAGGTACGTCCTCAACGGCACCAAGATGTGGATCACCAAT
>JAJUFW010000346.1 GCA_029263555.1 Alphaproteobacteria bacterium | reverse complement strand
CGTCGAAGGGCACGCCCAGCAGGTTGACGACGACGTTGCGCCCGGGCGCCTCCAGCAGCTCCATGACCTCGGCCGCGCTGGGCGAGCGGCGGCCGTCGCCCAGCACGACCGCCGTCTCCAGGGCGTCGTAGTCCCCTTCGGGATCGATGATGCAGAACTGGAAGCCGCAAGCCCCCATGCGTTCCAGAAGCCCTGCGGTGAAGGTCGACTTGCCGCTGCCGGAGCCGCCGGCGACCAGAAGGTTTGTGCCGCGGGCGGCCAGGCGGGGCGCCTCGCCCCCGTAGTCGACGGCGGCGCGCGGCACCCGGTACCGGCCGTCGGCCCGGTCGATGTCCGCGAGATCGGTCGCGACGATGCGCCCGATCAGCTCCGCCACCCC
The DNA here is from genome assembly GCA_029263555.1 of Alphaproteobacteria bacterium. Lineage (GTDB taxonomy): Bacteria > Pseudomonadota > Alphaproteobacteria > DSM-16000 > Inquilinaceae > JAJUFW01. The sequence goes on along the minus strand of JAJUFW010000346.1, from coordinate 3,726 downwards.
GGCGCCTCTCGGCGCGGCCGTGACCAGGTCGGCCGCTTCCTTGACCATCGGCAGGGCGTTGTCGACGGCGACCGCACAGCCGCAGAGATCGAGGAAGGCGTGGTCGTTCTCGGCGTCGCCGATGCCGACGACGTTGATCGGCGACAGGCCGAGCCGGTCAAGGGCCGCCGCCAGCCCGCTCGCCTTGTTGACGCCGGGCGGCAGGACCATGACCGCGCCCTTGTTGAAGATGATCTGCAGCTCGAGCCCCAGCTCCCGGATCGTCTCGAGAACCCTGGTCTGGTGCGGCTCCCAGGTGGCGATGATGGTCCGGCCGACGGCAAGCGGGGCGACGCCGATCGCCTCTAGCCGTTCGACGAACCGGGCCGGCGGCTCCGCAGCCAGGGCCGTCTCCTGCCGCTCCGCCGGCTGGTAGAGGATGCCCCCGTTCTCGGCAACGACCATCGTGAACAGGTCCAGCCGGGGGAACACCGCGAAGATGTCGGGGAGCTGCCGGCCGGTGACCAGGATCGCCATGCGCCCCGTGGCCTTCAGCCGTTCGAGGGCGGCCACCGTCTTCGGATCGACGGCGCCCCGGGTCGCGAGCGTCCCGTCATAGTCCGTGGCGAGCGCAAGGTAATGCATCGAGCAGGGCCGCCTTGCCGGTTGGGGCATGATCGGCTTCAACCGGCCGGCAAGGCCCCGGGTTTCCGGAATTCGACCGGTCAGCCCGCAGGGTGCGGTTCGGGCACCTCGCGGCCGCGGCCAGCGTCGATGATGCGGCGGGCCCAGTCGGGGTCGGCCGCCGCCCGGGCCCGATAGAGCCCTCTCACGGCCTCCACGATCTCGCCGTTGCGGCCCAGAAGCGCGTCGCCCAGCTCGATTATCCGGAGATTGGGCCAGACTTGCGGGCGGATGCGCCGGACGGCGGCGACGGCGTCTGCCGCCGGACGGTCCGGCCGGGCCTGGGACAGGATCAGCGTCATGGCGGCGGTGGAGCGGGAGACGCCGGCATGGCAGTGGACCAGCAGGTGGCGCCGGCTCCGCGGTTCCACCATCAGGTCCCGGCCGAACTCCAGGATGCGTTCGACATCGCCGCGCGTCGGCAGAAGCATGCCGTCCTGCGGCTCGATGATGTCGTGGAAGCGCAGCTCCAGCCTTTCATGCTCGCCATAGGCTCCGAAGGCGGGCGGGGACGGATGGTCGGGGTCCAGGATGGACAGCACATGGCTGACCCCGACCCGGCAGAAGCCGCCCAACTCCTCGATCCCGCAGACGGTGATCCCGAAAGGTACATAGCCGACCGACGTCATTTCCGAACCCGTTTTCCTGGAGAAAGTTGATCTTCGAGCTTAGGGCAACGTCCGGACGGGGGAAACGGGATCAGGACTCCTTCCCGCTCAGCGCCATGCGTGCCGGCTTCATGCCGCGGCGGCCGGCTCATGGGGCAGGGACGACGGGCGGCAGCGCCGCCGCTGCCGGTCCGGAACGCGGGACGGGCGGGGCGCCCCCGCGCGCAGGGGCGCCCGGAACGGGCGGTCAGCCCGGGCTTCGCTGGTTGATCGCCAGGCGCCGGGTCCCCGCCGGGGCGCCCGGCAGCTTCGGCAGCGTGACCTCCAGGACGCCGTTCCTGAAGCACGCGCTCGCCTTCTCCTCATCGATGCGGCTGCCGATCGAAATGCGACGCTCGAAGCGGCCGTAGAAGCGCCGGGCGAAGCGCCGGCGGCGGTCGACCATCTCGGACCGCCTTTCGCCGCGAATCGTCAGCATGCCGTTCTCCACCAGGACTTCCAGGTCGTTTTCGTCCATGCCGGGCAGTTCGGCCCTGACCCGGACCTCCCGCTCGGTTTCGGTCGTCTCGACCCTGGGCCAGCCCCAGCCGCCGACGAACGGCGGGAAGCGCCTGTCGAAGCCGCCGAGAAGGCTGTCGAACAACCGGTGCGTCTCGCGCTGGAGCGCGGCGAGCGGGTGTTCCGGCGCCTCCTGCGGAGGGGCCGGGACGTTCCCGGCCCTCCGGCCCCATGGGATGAGATCGCGAAGGCTGATCATGTTGGCACCTCCGGCTTTTCCGCGGAAACGCAACCGAACGGCCGACACGTCAGGCCGCGTGCTTCGGCGCTTCGATCTGCCGGGGTTCGGGCGACGCCCTCCGGATCTCGACCCGGCGAGGCTTCATCTCCTCGGGAAGCTCGCGCACGAGGTCGATGGTGAGCAGCCCGTTCTCCAGCGAGGCGCCCTTGACCCTCACGTGATCGGCCAGTTCGAACCGCCGGGTGAACGACCGTCCGGTGATGCCGCGATAGAGGTATTCACGATCCTGCTCCTCCGGCCGGGAGCCGCTGATGACGAGGAGGTTCGGCTGGTGGGTGATCGTCAGCTGATCGGGCGTGAAGCCCGCCACCGCCATCGCGATCCGGTAGTCGTCCTCGCCCGACTTGGTGATGTCGTAAGGCGGCCAGCTGTCGAAGGCTTCTCCCTCGGTCGCGCTCTCCAGAAGTTCGAAGAGACGGTCGAAGCCTATGCTTGAGCGGAACAGGGGCGAGAAATCAAGCGTCGTCCTCATAGCCACATCCTCCTTCAGAAGCAACATGGGTACGAAGATCAGCCGAAGAGCGTCGGTCGCTCCTTGACTTGCCGGCCCCCTTATGGGCAGCCGGCATATTTGTCATTTAAAAGTCAAGGCGCCGGCTTCAAGGCCCTGTACTTGCGCGCGCCATCATGCGACCTCCTGCAGCCCCGGGGCGCCGCCGGCCACCCGGCGCAGTCCGGCCGCCCGGCCGCGCCGGGGGGGACGGCTGCGATAGACTTCCAGATAATCGTCCACCATCCGCTCGACCGTGAACCGGTCCTCGAACGAGGCGCGGACATCGGCGCGATCCAGGGTGTCGATGCGCTCCGCCGCCTCCACCGCGCCGTCCAGGTCCTCGACGATGAAGCCGGAAATGCCGTGATCGATCACCTCCGGGACCGAGCCGTTGCGGAAGGCGATGATCGGCGTGCCGCAGGCCATCGCCTCGATCATCACCAGCCCGAACGGCTCGGGCCAGTCGATCGGGAACAGGAGGGCCCGGGCATTGCCCAGGAATTCCGCCTTCTGGCGCTCGTTGATCTCGCCGACGAACTCGACCTCCGGATGGGCTTCGATCATCGGCGCGATGGTCTCGCGCCAATAGGCCTCGTCGGCCCGGTCGACCTTCGCGGCGATCTTGAGCGGGAGACCGGTCCGCACGGCGATCTCGATTGCCCGATCCGGCCGCTTCTCGGGCGAGATGCGGCCGAGGAAGGCCAGATAGCCGCCCTTCGGTTCGGCCGTGAACGGCAGGAGGTCCCTCGGCAGCCCGTGATGGACGGTGCCGACCCAGTTGACCGGCGGCAGCGGCCGGCGCTGGTCGTCGGAGATGGACACCAAGGGGAGGTCGGCAAATGCGGCATAGAGCGGCCTCAGGTCCGGCAGGTCCAGCCGCCCGTGCAGGGTCGTCACCGTGCGTTCGGCGAAGGGCCGGACCAGCGGGAAATGCAGGTAGTCGATGTGGAAGTGCAAAACGTCGAACGCGGCCGCCCGCTGACGCACCTCCTCCAGCATCGCGATCTGGTAGGGCAGAGGGTCGCAGGCGACCGGGTTCAGCCTCAGCGCCATGTCGGTGCAACGGACCAGCTTGGCCGCGGTCTTGGAATCGCCGCGGGCGAAAAGAGTGACGTCGTGGCCGCGGCGGACCAACTCTTCTGTCAGGTAGGAGACGATCCGCT